>CASBQA010000248.1 GCA_949127635.1 Nostocales cyanobacterium PMM_0069
CAGGGGGAGAAATATTTCTTTTTTCTTGCCCTTTGCCCTTTGCCCTTTACCCTTTCTCCTCCTCAAATTCCCAATTCCTAATGACAAAATGACTAATCTCCCCGCTTGAAGGGTACAATAAATGCCGATTGTCTTCCAAAGAGTAAAAGCTTCATGATCTCCAGTAACGACTTTCGACCCGGTGTTTCAATTGTTTTAGATGGGTCTGTATGGCGGGTGATAGAATTCCTGCACGTTAAGCCAGGTAAAGGTTCTGCCTTTGTGCGAACAAAGCTGAAAAATGTCCAGAGTGGGAGTGTGGTAGAAAAAACCTTCCGAGCTGGGGAAAGTGTGCCCCAGGCTAATCTAGAAAAAAGCACGATGCAGTTTACCTATAAAGACGGTGATGAGTTTGTCTTTATGGATATGGAAACTTATGAAGAAGGCAAATTGAGCGCTAAACAAATTGGCGATCGCGTAAAATACCTCAAAGAAGGTATGGAAGCTGAAGTCATCCGTTGGGGTGAGCAGGTGCTGGGTGTGGAATTGCCTAAGTCTGTGGTTTTGGAAATTGTCCAAACAGATCCAGGTGTCAAAGGTGACACTGCCACAGGCGGATCAAAACCAGCAACTCTAGAAACTGGCGCAACTATAATGGTTCCTTTGTTTATTGCTCAGGGAGAACGTATCAGAATTGATACGCAGGAAGATAAGTACATCAGCAGGGAATAATTTTTATCTCACCTGTTTTATCTCACCTGAAAATTTCCCTCTCAAATCGGGATGCCAGCTTTGTGCCACGAAAAACATTTCATACGGATAGGTTGAGGTAAAAAAACTGTGCCATTGGACTTTAATGAAATCCGCCAATTGCTGGTAACTATTGCACAAACAGATATTGCAGAAGTAACCCTTAAAAGTAACGATTTTGAATTAACGGTACGTAAGGCGGTTAACGTCAGCAATCAAGCACAGGTTAGCGGTGCAGCTGGATCGGGATTGACAACGACACCAACTGCACCACAAGTGGCATTTACTCCCTTACCGGAGATTGCCACAAGTCGCGTTACAGAAAATGCCGGGACTGGGGCGCCGTCCTCAGCACAAAACTCGACGCTTGACCAGCGATTAGTAGAAGTTCCTTCCCCAATGGTGGGAACATTTTATCGCGCTCCGGCTCCAGGTGAATCGTCTTTTGTGGAAGTGGGCGATCGCGTCAAAAGCGGTCAAACTGTCTGCATTATCGAAGCAATGAAGTTGATGAATGAGATCGAAGCCGAAATATCCGGACAAGTGATGGAAATTTTGGTGCAAAACGGCGAACCAGTCGAATATGGTCAACCTTTGATGAAAATTAACCCTGATTAAGTATTAATCTATATATGAAATGAGTAATTGTTGATATTTTCTGTCCTTGCGGGTTAAACAGTAATGAAACAAGTGTTGCCTATACCCCCTGAAGTGGTGCAACAAGTAGCCGAATACTTCAGCCTGTTGAGTGAACCAATGCGCTTGCGGCTGTTGCACTTACTACGGGATGATGAAAAATGCGTGCAAGAGTTGGTAGAGGCAACACAAACTTCTCAGGCAAATGTGTCAAAACACCTGAAGGTAATGTGGCAAGCGGGAATCCTCAGCCGTCGCAGTGAAGGAACTTGCGCTTATTACCGTGTGCAAGACGAAATGATTTTTGATTTGTGCAATCGGGTTTGCGATCGCCTTGCCACAAGGTTAGAACAGCAAGCTCGTAGTTTTCGCATTTTGAACAGCAAAATCTAAGTTGGTTGATGGTTGTTAGTTGATGGTTGTTGGTTGTTGGTTGTTAGTTGTTAAGATTTACCACTAACCACTAGCGCGTGTTTTCAAACCCGAAAAGCCCTCAGGCTGAAGCCTGGGGCTATACGAACAAAGCCTGCCTTTGCAGGCTGAAAGAATTATTTTTCCGTAGTCCGCGCAGGCGGACTTTGTTCATGTAGCCGCACCCTTCCAGGGTGTTGGCAGTTTGAGAACACGCACTAACCACCAACTACGTTCCTAAAGCGAATAGTCTTTCTTGAAGCTTTCGCGAGTTAGTGGCTGTTCTACTTCCAAACCTTCACCGCCTAAAGTTTCTAATTTTTTACCGTTCACATCAATGTATACTTTGCCGGTGGGATTCAAAGTGGTAGCTGTGTAAACAACTTGTCCTAAACGACCCATCATTGAAGTACTACCACCTCCACTAGTAAATTCATCAGATAAATTAACGTGGATTTCATCATTTTTCACCTTTAAACTTTCTAATTTTGTTCCTTTGGGGATGGTGGTAGAACCAGTTCCTTCAGTTGGTCCTGCTAACAAACTTTGGAAAACCACTTCTAAAACTTGGTCAGGTTTGTTACTAGATGCTTTACCTTGAACTTGAACTGGTTGGGGAACAAACTCGAAATTTTTGCCGTTGTTTTTCAGCCAATAAATATTAGTGCCTTTTTCAAGACTAGGCTGGGTTTTTGGTTGCGGGTCTATTCTGTTAGTAGGTTTCTCTATTCGTGCTTGACTGTCAGGGGTGGAATGTAAAGTAAACCAAGCTACACCACCACTGACGGCTATAACTGCGGCTGAAACAGCTGCAATTACACCTGAAGAAATACGTTTAGATCCTTGTTGGTCTTTCATGTTTAAAAGCTTCCTGAGAGCTAAGATAATATTTATGTAAGTAGAAGCCTGGGTAACGACGATACTTAGAAGCGGAGAGTTTCCAAAAGCTACTTAGGATGGGTCTATCCTTACAAATGCTGCCATCTCTAATTCTCCTTGGCTTATCTTCAATTTTAGAATTCGCGCTTGCACTCTGCCACCTTCTAGGTTACGTAAATTTAATCGTTTGTTGATCTTATTTAGGATTACATTAATAAGTTTTGGTGGAACTTCTACTTTATCTACTTCTGCAACTAAATTAATTAGTTCGATTTGTCTGCCATTAACTATACTTACTCCTGATTCGGCTTTAATTAAAAGTGGTTTGCTTTTTTGTTTTTCCTGTAATTCTGCTTGGATTTGCAGGCGGTTATTAGGTAAAAATTGTACTTGTGGATTGACTAAATTGTATACAGTCTTAGCCCTTGTATTTGCAAAATACCGTAAATTGATGTTTAAGTTTTGTAGCCTAGCTATTACTTGTGGCGATCGCAAGGCTTGATTAATATCTTCTTGGGTCAAAACTAACCGCACTCCCGCTTGTAAAGGCTTTTTTAATTGAGGTTTGCGAGTTAAACTACGCGGTTCTATTTCAATGCGATCGCTTTCTAATTCTAAAACTGCAATCCGGATATTTTGCCTTTTCAATTGTAAAGAACGTCCGGCAATTCTTAAGCGTTCTACTTTACCTTGCAACAATTGATAACTGGGTGCATTATCTACACGTACTCGCAATTCTCCAAATGAAGCAAATTGTGAACGGATGGCATTTTCCGCAGTGCGATCGACTACGATTCCCACGGGGGAAACTAAACCTAGCAAACCTGAGAGGAGGATTGTGAGGAATTCCATTTTTTTTGGATTTTAACGCAAAGGAACGCTGAGGTTTGCGCGGAGGTTCGCGGAGTGTTTTTCTGCGAACCCCTGGGTTTAATTTTTAATTTCTGTTGCTTGGGAAATCCATTGTTTTAGGGTTGTTACGACTTCATCGATGGCGATTTCTTGGGTTTGGCGTGTTCGGCGTTCGACTACTTCGACTTTGTTGTTTGCGATCGCTCTTCCGGTTACAATCCTGTAGGGGATGCCTATTAAGTCGGCGTCTTTGAATTTAACGCCTGCACGCTCATCCCGGTCATCGAGTAAGGTTTCTACTCCTGCTTGATTAAGTTCATTGTAAAGTTTTTCGGCGATTTCGATTTGTTGAGCATCTTTTATGTTGGGGATTGTGACGATGGCGTGATAAGGTGCGATCGCTACTGGAAAGATTATCCCATCTTTGTCATAAGACTGTTCTATGGCGGATTGAGCGAGTCGAGAAACACCAAAGCCATAACAACCCATATATAAAGGCTTTTCTTCACCTTGCTCGTTGGTATAATTTGCTCCCATTACTTGGGAGTATTTAGTTCCGAGTTGGAAAATATGCCCTACTTCGATTCCCCGTGCTGTTTGCAGAGTTTGTTCTGGGTTGTGTTGGGCGCGATCGCCTGCAATGGCTTTCCGTACATCTACTATTAACGATGGTAATTTAATTTCCTCTGACCAATTTGCCCCAACTACGTGATAACCTGACTCATTCGCGCCGGTGACAAAGTTCTTTAAATCGACTGCGGTTTTATCTAATAGCCGGACAAATTTCGGTGAAACATCTTTGGTAGACTGAATATAATCATCGGCGATATCGGGGGCAATGTAACCTAAAGGAAGAGATTTTGCCGCCCATTTTTGCTGCGCTTCTGCATCTGGTACGCTTAAACCGATAACCGTGTTAGCGTTGTACTGCGAAGCTAGTTTTGTTAACTCATTCTGCAACTTGATTTGGTTAACTTCTTGATCGCCGCGAATGCTCACCAATACTAAAACTGTCATCCCATTATCGTAAAGTGTCTGATAAAGGACGTTTTTGACAACTTGGGTAGGAGAACATTTCAGGAATTGGCAAACTGTCTCAATTGTCTGTGTGCCTGGAGTTTGGCGTTTCTCAAAGGTGGTAAACTGGGAAGGTTCAGCATCAACGGGTAAAGAAACAGCCTTTTCCACGTTAGCGGCATATTTACCATCTTCAGTATAGAGAACTTCATCTTCCCCAGCTTCCGCTAATACCATAAATTCTGTAGAACCAGATCCACCAATTGCCCCAGAATCAGCATCAACGGCTCTGAAAGCTAAACCACAGCGTCGTAGCATATTGCTGTATGCTGTGTACATATCTTGGTAAGTTTTTTTCAGGCTTTCTTCATCGGTGTCAAAGGAGTAGCCATCCTTCATAATAAATTCCCGTCCGCGCATTAAACCGAAGCGGGGGCGAATTTCATCGCGGAACTTAGTTTGAATTTGGTAGAGATGCAGTGGTAATTGGCGGTATGAGCGAATCATATCACGAGCGATCGCCGTAATTATTTCCTCGTGAGTTGGACCTAGCGCCAATTGTTCGTCTTTGCGATCGATGAGGGAAAACATGATTCCCTCAGCTTTAGTATAAGTATCCCACCGACCAGATTCGCGCCATAACTCAGCGGGTTGCAATTGCGGTAACAAACATTCTTGTGCGTTTGTCGCATTCATTTCTTCGCGCACAATCTGAGATACTTTTTGTAACACTCGCCACATAAATGGGAGATATGCGTAGACACCTCGACCGATGCGACGAATATAACCTGCACGGACTAGTAATTTGTGGCTGGGAATCTCGGCATCTGCTGGATCGTCCCGGAGAGTAACGAATAACATTTGTGACAGTCGCATCGTGTGTCCCTTTCCAAATTCGATAATTTTTATCTCAGTTAAAGTCTATTGAAGTATAAAGTAGCCGACACCCTAAAGGGTGCGGCTATACGAACCAAGTCCGCCTTCGCGGACTAAGAAAATTACAAATTTCAGCCTTTTTTAGCCTGCGAAGGCAGGCTTTGTTTGTATAGCCCCACCCTTCCAGGGTGAGGGTTTGAAACACCCCAGTCCCTAAATCCAGGAGAAAACCGCTTTGTCTGATGTAATTTATCAAGCACAACCACCTTTAGAATTTATACCACCGGTACAGAACCCATTATTTTTGAAACTTGTCCATCTGTTTTTACCCAGTTGGATGCGTTGGAAAACTGCGATCGCTGATGTGGAAGCAGATAAAGTAGAGATTTTGGTAGACCTCTATCGCCAATTTCAAGATGGTAAAATCCGCTTTATGTTGGCGTTTCGTCATCCCAAGACAGACGATCCATTTTGTTTAGCTTATTTGATGAGTCAACTCGTGCCAAAGGTAGCACGTTCTCAGGGTACAATACTAGAGTTGCCGATTCATGCTCATTTTATCTACGATCGCGGTATTCCTTTATGGGCTGGTTCCCATGTTGGTTGGATCATTTCTAATTTGGCTGCGACACCAATTCAACGGGGTAAAGCTGATTGGACGGGTTTGCGATCGGCACGGGAATTATTTGTAAATGGAAAATTCCCGATGGCGGCGGCGCCAGAAGGTGGTACTAATGGTTTGAGTGAGTTGATCAGCTCATTGGAACCGGGAATCGCGCAATTAAGTTTTTGGTGCGCGGAAGATTTGCACAAAGCACAACGCTCGGAACAAGTTTTAATTGTACCAGTTGGAATCAAATATAGTTATGTCGAAGCGCCTTGGGAAGCGATCGCTCATCTTTTAAGTGAATTAGAAGCAGCGAGCGGTTTACCTGTGCAACAAAGTAATGCTACCTTTGAGTCGCTTTATCCCAGGTTGTTAAATGTGGCTGAACATTTAATGTCCTTGATGGAACAGTTTTATACGCGGTTTTACCATCAAAAGCTGCCAGAAATCAACATTGTCGAAGGACACGATAGAAATGAAGCGTTAGCAGCTCGACTGCAAGCGATGTTAAATATAATTCTACAAGTACCAGAGCAATATTTTGACTTGCAGTCGAAAGGAAATTTA
>CASBQA010000249.1 GCA_949127635.1 Nostocales cyanobacterium PMM_0069
ATAAAATAACGTTTCTTGGCTGTCGTAACGTCTAATAACTTCAGTTGCCGTGTCATTTTCTATTTGAACACGCAAAAGCCGCTGTACAATTTCTGACAGACCCTCAACGCTGCCCAACCACCGGGAAACTGCACCAGCCATGTTAGCACGACTAGTAAGTTTGCAGTGTGCCCAGCGCCCAACGCTTGCGGTTTGTGCTAAACCTGTTCTTACTTGTCGTGCGCGGACAAAAAAGCGTCGCGATCGCTCCAGATCCGATAAATCTTCTTCCCGGATCGCAATAGCAGTCCGAAATTCCTCACGAGAAAATGGCGTTAGTCCAATTGCCTCAATCAATGCGTCTTTTTGCTCGCGTAGCACTCGGAAGAAATTAACCACCTCACCATCAATATCATTGTAGGTTTCAACAGGCGAAGGTTCCCGGTTCAACAGCACGGCTGCTGACCCTCCAAACGGCTCGCAATAGTGGATCGTTGGTGGTAGCAAGGGTAACAGCCAGTCCAAATGACTGTACTTGCCGCCATACCAACCAAATGCGATTTTTTTCGCCATAAACGCCAACCTCAAACAAATAAATAAACATAAAAGCCTCTAACTTTTCACTCTTAGATGAAAAAGAGAGATAAATAATTATTGACCAATAACTAATTTTTGCATTAAAGTTTTTGCGAGTTGACCGATCGCTTCCCAATCTCCACTATTTACCAGCTTTTTGGGAAATAACTCACTACTCAAACCAACTCCTACCGCTCCAGCTGTTAAAAATTCCTCAGCATTTTCTATCAATACACCACCTGTAGGAATCAACGGTATTTTTCCTAGGGGTGCTTGTAAACTTTTAATATAGTTAACTCCTCCCAGCGCTTGCACAGGAAAGACTTTGACACAGCTTGCGCCTTGATTGTAGGCGCTAACAATTTCTGTGGGAGTCAGCGCACCTGGTATAATTGGTACATTTTTTGCAATTGCGGCTTGAATCAGAATTGAGTCAACATGGGGTGTAAAGAGAAATTGCGCTCCAGATGCGATCGCCATTTCCATATCATTAAGATTTAACAGCGTACCAGTACCAATGATGCATTCAGGCAATTCTAAGCGTAGTTGAGCGATTAATTCCCCAGCGCGATCGCTATTCCAGGTAATTTCGATTAACCGCATTCCTCCTGAAGCGATCGAAGAAGCCATTTTACGTCCTAGTTCAAATTCGGGAGCGCGAATCACGGCGATCGCTCGATGTTTTTCCAGTTGTGATAACCAAATTTGATTAAACATCTAAAATTTAACAGCGCTAACAGTTGTTTTCCCAAACGCTACAGACTATCATATTTTTTTACTTGCAGAGAAGTAGGCAGACACAATTAGACATAGAAAGAATCTAGAGACGTAGCACTGCTACGTCTAGGGGTTTTGGATAGCGCATATTTAAATTCGGTCGATGTCCATTGACATTTGGCGCATATCTTTCTAATACTGGATATACATCTCTAGTGGGAGAAAATTGCAAGCGATCGCCTAACTTAAGTAATACTTTTTTTCCATCTATAACTATTTCTTTTCTACCTAAAGTGGTATTGAAATCTGTAATCCCACCATAATCATAGCTTTTGGAATTTTAGGTAAAATAATCAGCCATTAGTTTTAATCAACTTCAATGAAATTCTGCCGCCAGCAGGAGGTAAACAAACAAAGTAATGTTTACGCTATTCCTAGATAGATATTTTAAACATCTTAGGAACAGCAGTATGCCTCTTTACAAACTCGAAGACTTTGACCCCAATTATAGAGACACTTTTGATGGTGATGACGTTAAAGCTTTAGATATCTATACCGAAGGTGGGGAAAAAATTGGCTCAGTAGCTGATGCATTAGTCGATCCAGAAGGTCGTTTTCGTTATTTAGTCATTAATACAGGTATTGCTTCTTTAGGTAAACAAATATTGCTTCCTATTGGTCTTTCCCACATTGAATATACTGAAAAGCGCGTCTACGTTGATGGTCTCAGCAAATTACAAGTGGAACGTTTACCGGAATACAAAGACAGCATAACCGTTGATTACGATTATGAAGAACAGGTACGCAATGTTTATCGTCCAGAAGGTAGAGAAGTTAATTTCAATCGCGATACCTACAATTATCAGCAAGAACCTTCTTTATACAATTTGAACGACCAATCTAATCAAACTTTGAAACTCTATGAAGAACGATTAGTTGCTAATAAAACTCGTGTCAAAACTGGAGAAGTTTCAGTTGGCAAGCATATTGAAACTGAAACAGCACGAGTTTCAGTACCAATTGAAAAAGAACGAGTTGTGATTGAGCGAGTTACTCCCACAACAAGCGAGGCTGTATTAGATTCTCGTGAACTTAAGTTTGAAGAAGGTGAAGTTGCACGCATCGAACTGTACGAAGAAACCCCAGATATCCATAAAGAAACGTTTGTCCGTGAAGAAGTTACAGTCCGCAAGGTTGTAGATAAAGAGACGGTTGAAGCAGAAGAAACAATTCGTCGCGAAGAGTTAGATATTGACACTCAAGGTGATTTACATGTGAATGAAAGCGGTTCTAATGTTAATAAAGGTGTTTAAAATCTGATTTCATAAATTTTTTGAGTGCATTTTTTCAAAAATGATGCAGACAGGTAGAAAAGTGATAGTTCTACCTGTCATTTTTTTTAGAAAAAGATAAAATTTGGAATATACTGCACTACACGCAGGCAAATCTATATAATTTGTGGTTAGATAAATTTAAATATCTACCATTTGAATAGAGAGATAACTAATTGAATTCAGTCGTTAGAAAGAGAAAGATAAACGAATAAAAAATTACCATGTAAATGTAGGATAAATAAAGTTGGAGTAAAAATAATATGCCTCTTCACAAACTAGAAGATTTTGACTCAGAGTATAAGAACGCTTTTGACGATGATGACATCAAAGGTAAGAGTGTATATACCGAAGGAAATGAGGAAAAGATTGGTACTGTCAGCGACATTTTAGTGGATGAAGATGGACACTTCCGCTATTTTGTTGTTGACTTAGGCTTTTGGATTTTTGGTAAGAAAGTATTGTTACCAGTTGGTCGTACTCGCGTCCATCATGGTACTGATCGCGTGTATGCTTTAGGAATGACCAGACAGCAAGCAGAAGATTTACCTGAGTTTAGCGATCGCCTTGCAGTTGATTACGACTACGAAGAAAAAGTACGCGGGGTATATCGTCCGACTACTGGAATTACAGGTGAACGCTCCCTAGATGCACCTATACCTTTAGATGCAACAATCGGTTTGGGTATTGGAACAGGTTTGGGTCTTGCAACTGGTTTGGATGCAGCAGCATATCAGCCAACACCTGTGCCAGATAGAATTCTAGATCGTCCCACTTACAGCCCCGACACCTACAATTATCAGCTAGATTCTTCTTTGTACGACATGAACGAGCAGGATCACCAAACCCTGAGATTGTACGAAGAACGCTTGGTTGCTAATAAACAACGTCGTAAGACCGGCGAAGTAGCGATCGGCAAGCGTATTGAAACCGACACAGCACGAGTTTCAGTTCCAGTAGAAAAAGAACGTGTAATAGTCGAACGAGTAACACCCGCTGATGCTGGTAGAACCGTTGCTCCTGATGCAACCGCTTTCCGTGAAGGTGAAGTAGCACGCATGGAAATCTACGAAGAAACTGCTGACATTAGCAAAGAAGCATTTGTCCGTGAAGAAGTCAGAGTCAAGAAAGTTGTTGACCAGGAGACAGTAGAAGCGAAAGAAACTATCCGTCGTGAAGAATTGGATGTAAACGCTCCTAATCTTCCCATCGAAGAACGCTAATATCTGCAATACAGGTGAAGTTGTAGAGACGTTCCACCGGAACGTCTTTACTTTACTATGAAGTGTTAAATTTTTTCTTGATAAATAAATTTAATTTAGATTTTTACAAAAAATAATTAACAATTATTTGCATATGAATAGCCAAACTGTGGTAAGAAAGGCAGAAAATAGTGACAACGCAACTCGTATTATGTCTTTGTTAGAAACCTTACGGCAAAAAGTACAAAACTTCGCTGTCCTAGATATGCAAGGTCAGCGAGTAGGTGAGGTCAAGAATCTAATTTTAGATGCCAATCGTCAGCTAAACTTAGTTGTATCGGAAGACCCTATTTTCTTACTACCAAGTAAGCTGATCAAAAAAATTGACACATCAACAAGGTCTGTATATATGGAAATAGATAAATTAGCAATATCTAATCAGGAATATTTAGGAAAAGAAATATCAGAAAACGAAAAAATCTTAGATAATTCCAATACTACTACAGAAGTCAATAGTAAAGTAGATGCGAAATATAATTTAGAAAATGTGGTAGAAGAAGATATTATTCGTTTGCTAGGTGAAAGATTAATTGTTGACAGCACCAAGCGAAAAATTGGTGAGGTTATTGTTCGCAAAGAAATTGAAACCAGGATGGTACAAGTACCAGTCCGCAGAGAGAAACTTATTGTTGAACAAATCAGCCCAGAACACAAACAACTTGCAGAAATTGATTTAGGGTTCACAGAAATCTCTAGTATTGATTTGGCTGAAAACCAAAGACCTGAATTTGCAAGTATTGACGGTAGTTTAACAGTTAGCGGGGATTTTAGTTCACCGAAAATCGCTAGTTTACTTTTAAATGCGATCGCTCTTGAACGCAATCATAAATGTAAGCAGGTACGAGTGACAATCGTTGTTGAAGATGAGTCAACTCAAAATAAATATCAAGAATGGTTCGATCGCTGTTCCCAAAATCAAGAACCAAACGCAAAAAAATAGTATACATAGTAGAGACGTTCCGGCGGAACGTCTTTTTATTTGTGGGGGAAAGCGCTAATTAAAACTCACAAACCGAGTCTCCCTCAATAGAACAGATATTTTTAGCAAAATCGTTTCTTTCAAGTTTGAATATCTGTATTTTCTTCGGAGGTGCTAGGGATTTGATGAGGTTCTCTGCGAAAATCAATGGTTTTTGTTGATTGGGTTGAAGCATGTCTGCGAGTGCGATCGCAGAACAAGTTATATTCACAAAGCTTGCTAAACCCATCGCTTTAAACCAGAACTCAGATTTTTTTAAACTTGATTGCATAAATCGTCTATAATTTTGAAAACTTACAGACGATTTTATACTTTAATAACCTAAAATATATTGTTAAATATACGTATATTATCTAGATGTTCCCCTCGCGACGGATAATATAAAGTCCATGCTAATGCAGTTGTAGCGGTTCTGGCGATAAAATTAGCAATAACTGTTCCGATTAAAGTAATAATCAGTAAAGGCTTGCGTCCAAACAGTTTTTTTGGCTACAAAAAAATGAAATTTCGACCGCAGAAACCCTCAAGGAATCAACGGCAGCATCGGCTTCCACGAGTTAACATCAAGATCCGAGATGGAAGGTTCCAGATTATGGGCATGAATAGCTGGTATTCATACTGGCGCGACCCGTATCATCTATTACTAACTCTTCCTTGGTCTGGCTTTTTGCTGCTAATTGCTGTCACCTATGTGGCAACCAATGGTATATTTGCTCTGGCTTACTTACTAGGAGGAGATTGCGTCGAGAATGCCCGACCGGGTTCTTTTTTGGATATGTTTTTCTTCAGTGTTCAAACTTTAGCATCTATTGGCTACGGTGCGATGTATCCAAAAACAACCTACTGCAATATTATTGTCACAATTGAAGCAATGGGAGGTCTGATGGGAATTGCTGTGATGACAGGACTAGCCTTTGCTCGTTTTTCCCGACCGACTGCCCGTGTGATGTTTAGTCGTGTCGCTATTATTACACCTCATGAAGGAATGCCAACCTTAGTATTTCGCACGGCAAACCAGCGCGGCAACCAAATTTTAGAAGCGCAAATGCAGGCATACTTAATCCGTGATGAAGTTACCAAAGAACAAGAGTTTATCCGCAGAATCTACGATTTGCAACTGATTAGGAATCACTCTCCGAGCTTTACTTTAACTTGGCTGGGATTGCACGCGATCGATGAATCGAGTCCACTTTATGGGATATCAGCGGAGTCTTTAATTGAGACAAATACCACGATTACAGTCTTATTAACTGGCATTGATGAAACTATTGCCCAGTCAGTCCATGCCCGTCATGATTATACTGCGCGGGAAGTTCTCTGGAACAATCGGTTTGTAGATGTTATTTACCGCACACCTGAAGGACACCGCTACATCGATTACAATTTCTTCCACGATGTATTGCCTTTAGAGTGAATGCCTTCAGTTTACTCCTTGAGCGGTGGTTGTAATGGTTTGACAACAACCCGACCATTTTCAACCACAGTACAATTTTTCGGCTTTTGGCATTGGTTATCAGCAACACCTGGGCACTCTTTTTGATGTTGGATATTTTGCTCTTGTTGTTGCTTAAGGACAACCACACAAGGAGCGCATGAGGCGGATGACATATGAGGTATTTTGAGCTTATATATTAATTATCCCTCTCCTGTGGTCATTTTTCCGAAAAATTTACTTAATGTTTAAGTAACTTAAACTTTGAAATTACTTTAGGGCACACTTGATGAAAAAATTTCTTAAATACCTGAGTTTCGGTTTTATATCCACAGTTTTAACTGCAACTCCTTCGATAGCGGCTGACCAAATCGCTTTTTATTATCCTCCCTTTGGGGAATTTACTTTATCCACCCAATCTCTAGAAACTTTTGCTAAAGAAGGTAAAATTACTAAAGACTTTGCCTTTTATGCTCAACGTGCTAATCCTCAACAACTTGCTCAACTGCGGGAATTACTCCAGCAAAAATTTAAAGTTACTCCTACTTTAGTATCTCAATTTAGCTACTCACCTTTAGGGGAAAAGGTAGTGCAACGTTTGGGAGAATTAATCCAAACTGATAAACAAATGAACGGTTTTTATGCAATACGCGGCGCTTTAATTTTAGCTGCTGCTGACCCCCAAGGTTTAACTGTTGTGAATGTGCTGCGGCGATTTCCCAGCAATAGCGTGCGGATAAACTTTACAGAAGGGTTGCAGGTAGTATCAAACTTGACGGACTTGCTGAAAAGAAAAGATGCGATCGTTGCTTTTATTCAAAAAGAAGCAAACGCAGAAGCAGAAACTGCAAACATTCACTTTTCCAAACAGCCAGATTTGCGATCGCCTGGAAATTTTCGCTTTTCAAAGATAACCCTGGAATTGAAAGACCAAACACGCGATCGGCGTTTACCTGTCGATCTCTATTTACCACAAAGGGGACGACAAGGAGACAAGGAGACA
>CASBQA010000250.1 GCA_949127635.1 Nostocales cyanobacterium PMM_0069
CCTGAAGTTTTAGCCGCTAACACAGCTTTTTATCGAGCTTTTGAAAAGAAAGACATCGAAGCAATGAGTGTAGTATGGTCGCAAGGAACTGGTAGTCTTTGTATTCATCCTGGATGGAATGTACTGCGGGGTTGGAAGGAAGTTCGCACCTCTTGGGAACAGATATTTAAAAATACTGCCTATATTGAAATAAACACTGACATAATTACTACAGAAGTTCGTGATAATATTGCCTGTATTGTACTTGTAGAAAATGTCTTACAAGTGATTGAAGGCAGACGAATTCAAGCACAATCAATGGCTACCAACGTATTTGAACTTCTTGGTGGAAAGTGGTATTTAATTCATCATCATGGTAGCCCCATTATGCGGTAGGAGATGGAGGACAAGGAGACAAGGGGGACAAGGGAATTATTCTTTTTTCCCAATGCCCAATGCCCAATGCCCAATGCCCAATGCCCAATTGCTAATCCCCAATTAACTCCACGGCATCTCGTCCATCCCAATCTTGCAAGTAAACTTTGACAACCTCTTCTTTAGCAGTAGGTAGTTGCTTACCGATAAAATCAGGATGAATCGGTAACTCACGATGACCTCTGTCTACCAACACAGCTAAACGAATCACTTCTGGTCTGCCATACTCTTGTATTGCATTCAAAGCAGCACGAATTGTCCGTCCTTTAAAGATTACATCATCGACAAGGACAACGGTTTTTCCTGTCAGATCAATAGAAATATCACTTTTTGCCGGAGTTCGCAAGCCAATTTGGTCAAGGTCATCCCGATATAATGTAATATCTAATGCTCCTACTGACACAGTAACGTTTTCAAGTATCTCAATCTGACGTGCTAGCAATTCAGCTAACAATGCACCTCTAGAATAAATACCCAATAGTACTAAGTCGGATAAATCGCGTGTCCTTTCGACGATTTGAGAAGCAAGACGGGTTACGGTACGACGTATTTCTTCTGCTGAGAGAATTTCAACTACTTTGGCAGACATAATCATAAACAATACCCTGAGTTGTTGATTATACCGTTTTTTATAGAGATGGGGGAGAGTTATTTTGTGTTGTGTTGTGTAGGCAGTTGATCGAGACTTATCTAGATCATTACCTTTTTAGGAGCAAAAAGAATAGGGGTGTAGTTGAAAATAACCAGAGTAAAAAGCAATATCGAGTTAATTGCAAAGCTTTTTGGATGTGGGTTGGTGCGATCGCATAAATCGCATCTCCTAGCAGTGGTTTATGTGAAGCTATACCGCGATACCAGTTTGTACCTCCCATTTGCACACCCAAAATAGCAGCATAAGCGCATTCACTCCAACCCGAATTAGGACTGGAGTCTTTAATGGCATCTCGCTGACAAATTTGCCAAACATGTAATGGTTTACCTGATAAAAGCGCTAATGTTATCACTGTTAACCTACAAGGAAGCCAAGTTAAACAATCTTCTAACCGCGCACTGAACCAACCCAAATAAGTATAGGGTGGCGATCGGTACCCCACCATTGAATCAAGTGTACTGCTAGCTTTGTATGCTAGAGCTAGGGGTACTGCCCCCACAAATGGCAAAACTGCTCCCACAATTGCATAAAAAAGAGGAGCCATAACCCCATCGGTAGCATTTTCCGTAACTGTTTCCAGAACAGCTCGCAAAATTTCTGCTTCGGTAAGGTTTTCTGTATCTCGTCCTACATAATTACTTAAAATAGACCGAGCATCTTCGATTTGTCCTGTACCTAAAGGTAGTAAAACTGCTTGTGCGGCTGTTTTTAAACTTCTCAAAGCAAAACAGCTGGCAAGAAGAATACTTTCTAATATTATTCCCAATAGCGGATGCAGCCATCTTGCAGTTTGAATTATAAAAGCGCCAACAATGCCACTACCTATTATGAGAATTGTGCCGAGTAAAATTCCCGCTATTCGCTGTGTTATGGAATTGTGACAAAATTGAAATGCGAATTTGCTCAAATGCGAAATTACCCATCCCATAACTTGCACTGGATGAGGAAAACCCCAAGGATCGCCGATTAAGTAATCTAAAGTGGCAGCAATGATTAAAATAACAAATGGTGTCATTGGTTAGGAATCAAAGGTCAATAGTCAAAGGTTAAGGGTCAACAGTCAAAGGTCAACAGTCAAAGGTCAACAGTCAAAGGTCAACAGTTAAGAATTTTGGACTATGGACTATGGACTATTGACTGTGGACTATTGACTATGGACTATGAACTAAACAATAAAACTAGCTTCTTCCCCTTGAGCTGCTTGCCAACTACGAGCATCATAATAGAGGTCTGCTAGGGTAATACTATATAAAGCTTGTTTAAGTTTTTGTTGTAATCTGTGCCATAAAGTATATGTTACCCAATCTTCTGCAAGTGTAGTTTTGATGTCAGAATGAGGTAATTGGGTAATGTTTTCACCGACAGCTTCTAAAATTTGTCCTACAGAGATTAGTTCTGGCGATCGCGCTAATTGATATCCACCAACGCTGCCGCGAATTGATTTTACCAAGCCTGCACGGCGCATTTCTATGAGTAATTTTTCTAAATAAGGAGCGGGGATATCTTGACGGTTGGCGATCGCTCTGACAGATACAGGACTATATCCTGTCTGTAAACTTAAATCTAGCAACGCTTTTACACTATAGTGTCCTTTGGTCGTTAGTTTCATTCAGCAACGCCTTTATAAGCTTGTAAGTTGTTGGTTATTTTAAGTTAGATTACAGCCACTAACCACTAACCACTAACCACCAAACACTAGCTATTGACACGCAAATCGGTTTTGCTTATCATTCTGCGTCTCAATTATCGCGCTCTGGCAACTGAACAACTTGCCAATCACAACGGAGGCAAGAAGACTTCAACAAATATAGTGTAGCAGTGTTTCAGAAACTATAGATATATCGATAACAATCTTCTTTAAGATATATTGCCTTGAAAATATTAGATAAATCGTAAAAATTCTGTCGATTGGTGTAATATACTTGGCTAGGCTGAGATAAAAAATAAATAATTCCCACTCATGATTTTGAGCGTGGGAGCTATTTGTCAGCTAAAATAAAATCGATTCAAAAAATTCAACCATTCATTTTCGATCTAAGTTGATGGCTAAACAGAAAAAAATTGAACCCCTAGTCGGTGAAGATCTGCTCCATAAAGTCAAAGAGCTAGAAAACGTTAGCAAGGAAGACAAAGCTAAGAAGTGTGGCTACTATACCATTACAAAAAACGGTATAGAGCGCGTCAACATGATGAAGTTCTTAAATGCCCTAATTGATGCTGAAGGCATTCAGTTGGACAGCGCTCCCAGTGCCAATGGGCGTGGTGGACGCAGTGCTAGTTATAGAATTAGCGTGCAGTCTAATGGTAACTTGCTGATAGGATCGGCGTACACAAAACAGATGGGTCTGAAAGCCGGAGATGAGTTTCTAATTACTTTAGGCAAAAAGCACATTCGTCTGCGACAGGTAGACGCAGACGAAAAAGAAGGTGCTGATGTACTCGAAGAAGCTACAGCTTAATAACTAGTCAAGAGTCAATAATCAATAATCAAGAGTCAAAAGTCCATAGTCCATAGTCCATAGTCGATATTTTTGACAGTTGACTATTGACAGTTGACTATTGACAGTTGACTACTGACGAATAACTAGACCAGTTTTTTGGATTACTGGCAAATAGTAGTGAATTGCTTTGCGTGTTACTGCTAAATTGCAGGTTAAAGCAATTTGCTCTTTTTGTAATAAACCTAAAATGCGCTCGTGGTTGTCTCGTGCTACCACGGGTAGCTGTTGCAAACCTCGAACAGACATGCGGTCTAAAGCCTCAGATAAGGGTTCATCCCAGTAACCATAAACAATTTCTGTACTACAAATTTCCATGACGCTTTGATTGGATATTTGCGCTTGTATTTCGCTCTGTGGATTTGGATATTCCCAAACAGAAAGGGCACGGTTAATATCTTCTAAGGAAAGGATACCCACTAATCGCTCTGCCTCATCAATTACTAAAGCACTGGAAGCGCGATCGCGTGTCATTTCCAAAGCTGCCTCTAACACCTTCATGGTTGCCGGCAGCTTTTTTGGAGATGAAAGCATA
>CASBQA010000251.1 GCA_949127635.1 Nostocales cyanobacterium PMM_0069
CCATTGCCCATTGCCCATTGACTCATGGCAGTTAATGCTAGGCTAGTGCTAAAATTAGCATTCCAGCATCAACAACCTACAAACTGATAGGTCACCCATAGGAGAATATTTTCTCAATCATGATTAAACTGCGCTTGAAGCGATACGGAAAAAAACGGGAAGTAAGTTATCGTATTGTCGCTATTAACAGCCTCGCTCGCCGCGATGGTCGTCCTCTAGAAGAACTTGGATTCTACAACCCCAGAACCGATGAAGTCCGACTCGATGTTGACGGTATCGTGAAGCGACTGCAACAAGGCGCTCAACCAACTGACACCGTGCGTAGCATCTTACAAAAAGCTAATGTTTTTGAACAGCTCAGTGCAAAAGCCGCATCATAACGACGAAACAAAATCGAAGACAGCCAGTCCTGACTACGTTAGGCTGGTAAAGTTTTTAGTGCAGCCGTTTTTGGAATCTCCGCAGTCTTTGAGCGTCGATTGTGAAATTTCTCACATCCTCAAACGAATTTGGATTCGCATAGCCTTTGACAGTTCAGATAAAGGAAAAGTGTTTGGTCGCGGAGGACGTAATATCCAGGCGATTCGCACGGTTATTGCCGCAGCCGCCGAAACAGCTGGACAATCAGTATACCTAGATATCTACGGCAGTAATGCCCAAGGTAGAGAAGGTATGTCTTTTGATGAAGACTCCGAAGAGCGATTACCAGCACCAAAATCGAGACCAAGAGAAGAAAACGACTCACCACGACCTATTGTTAAACCCCGCGTCCGCTCTAGTTTAGAGTAGTTCGTAAACATTTTCCCCAAAATTATATTTAAGGTCGTGTGGCTTGCCACACGACCCTAAATTAAGTAGCCTTTGGTGATGGATACAGAAATCATTTTTTGGATTGATTAGAGCAATTTATTAAAGTTAGGCTGTAGAAAATTGTTGTAGATCAAACCTAGATAAGTAAGAGACGCGACTTGATCGCGTCTCTTGTTTTCCTAAACAGGTCTAAGTCTTGAAATAATTAGTTGTACTAACGCGATCTGTATCAGTTTTTACGAAAAACGGCAGAGAAAATCTTAACCTTTAGAAAGAACAATTCCTCACCATTAAGAAAAAAGTAGGTAAGTGCCTTGCCAATTCAACTGCAAAATATTGAGAGCGCGATCGCGCTAGCGGGACAACATGAAGAAAATCTCAAAACCATATCCAGCCAAACAGGAGCTAACCTGGTGTTACGGGGACAGGAATTACACATTGCTGGTACAGAAAAACAAATTGATTTAGCTAGTCGATTGGTGCGATCGCTTGAAAATTTGTGGACTCAAGGTAACACCATCACTAGCGCCGATATTTTAACAGCTCGTCAGGCTTTGGATAGCGATCGCGAAGAAGAATTACACGAGTTGCAGCGAGATGTTCTTGCCAGAACTCGTCGCGGAGAAGAAATCCGTGCTAAAACTTTTCGTCAGCGACAGTACATTAACGCTCTACGTCAGCGAGACTTGACATTCTGCGTCGGTCCTGCTGGTACTGGCAAAACTTTCCTTGCTGTTGTCGTTGCTGTGCAAGCACTTCTGTCCAACGAATTTGAAAAACTTATTTTAACTCGTCCTGCCGTCGAAGCCGGTGAAAAACTCGGCTTTTTGCCTGGAGACTTACAACAAAAAGTAAATCCCTATCTCCGTCCACTCTACGACGCCATCAATGAATTTATCGACCCCGAAAAAGTACCGAATTTGATGGAACGCGGTGTAATAGAAGTCGCACCCCTAGCCTATATGCGGGGACGCACTCTCAATAACGCTTTTATCATTGTAGACGAAGCTCAAAATACCACACCATCTCAAATGAAGATGGTTTTGACTCGTTTGGGGTTTCATTCTCGGATGGTGATTACAGGTGACATAACACAAACCGATTTGTTACCTCATCAAGAATCTGGATTATCGGTAGCGTTACGTATTTTAAAGAATGTTCAAGGCATTTCCTTTTGTGAATTTTCTCAAAAAGATGTCGTGCGTCATGCTTTAGTTCAGCGAATTGTCGCTGCTTACGAACAACACGAAAAATAGTTAGTGGATAGTGGTAAATCTTAACAACCAAACAACAATGTTAACAACTTCCATCCGCTTGCAATTAGAACCCGGTCAAAAAGTAACCCTCCAGCCGGTAACTTGGCAAAGCTTTGAAGCGATTTTAACTGAGTTGGGAGAAAAGCGTTCTTCAAGAATTGCTTATGCCAATGGAATTTTAGAAATCATGGCACCATTACCAGAACACGAACGTTCCAAAGTGTTGCTTGCAGATTTTGTCAAAATTATGCTCAAATCCCAAAAACGAGCATGGGAACCACTTGGTTCTACAACCTTTAAGCGCCAAGGAATGGCAACTGGTATTGAACCTGATGATTGCTTCTACATCGATAATTATAAAGCTGTTATTGGTAAAAATCGACTTGATTTGAACCAAGATCCACCACCAGATTTAGCGCTGGAAACTGATGTAACTTCAAAAACCGAACTTGATGCGTATGAAGCGTTAGGTGTACCAGAGTTATGGATTTATGCTGCTTGTAAGTTAACAATCAATGTATTACTTGCTGGCAAATATGTTGAGTCTCAGACTTCTCCCACATTTTCTAACATAGCAGTTGCAGAGATTATCCCCCAATATATGCAGCGTGCAAAGGTTATTGGTGTTAGTCAAGCTTTAGAAGAATTTGAGGCTTTTATTAATAATTTTAGTTGATTAGACTTTTTAGAGAATTTAGGGGAAAGGTTTTTTTATATCATGTCCGACAAATCACACATATTGTAGAGACGTAAAGCGTGGAACGTCTTTACGACGGTTGCAATGTTTTTATTAATGTTAATGAGCGCGGACATGATATTATTCCTTTCCCTATCTTCAAATTGTAGCAATTCTCAATTCAATGGAGTAAACTCAAATACATCGTACTCACCACCGCGAAGCACAGATTCAACGTGTTTTCCTAGCAAGCGCTTACCAACGGCTTGCTCTAATACTCCCCAAACAGCGCCAAGAGTGTAAGTACATTTACGGTTTGAACCTAAAGCTTCCCCGGCAGAACATAAAGTTTCCGAAGTGTAAACTTTGATAACATCTTCTTGAGCTTCGATACGGTTAATGATGCATAAACGAGTGCCATCTTTACCTAAAGCAAATCCAACTTTAGAGGTTACATCATCTAAAGAAAAAGATGAGGGAGTTAAACCTAATTCTTTTGCCAAATGTTTACCACGACTGCGACCGGCTGAAATTAAAGCGATCGCTGTTGCTTTTTCACCCAAAGCATCTTCCATGCCGACAATTGCCGACTTGAAACAAACTATACTGCTGAAATCTCCGAGTGTTGGACGTAACATAAATGATTCTTCTACAAATTAATTTTTTATTTATATAGCCTCAGGTTTTCAGCCTGAGGACTACGTGCTGTGTTACATCGCTTTTGCACCACTAGCAATTAAGCGCCTAAATAAAGCTTCTGACCAGCCAGTTTCATTAAGTACAGCCGTCGAAGAAACTACTACATAAGCTTGCTCAATAAAAGCCAAGTCAATCATGCAAATTCGGGCAAGAGACTCTTTGAGGTCTTCGCTTTTGCCATCATTTTTTAAGCGTTTACCTACCTGATGAATTACCGTTGCCATCGCTGGCACAACATGCTGAGGTCCAATGCCGATGCGGACGTGAATTAGACCAATTTTCCAACGGCGATCAGCATAGTCATTTCCCCACTCATCCATGCCTGTAAACATCTCATAAAACCACTCAATAAACGTTTCCCGCAAACGATGAATCCGCCCTTCACTAGCGTGTAAAATCTCATCCATTTCTGGGTCGCGCCCAAGGTAAGCATAAAAGTGGTCTGCCATCTCTGGAGCGATTTCTACTCCCCAGCTTGCCTCAGATTTTAGTAGAGCTTTGTCCTCATCTGTAAAGCCCATACGCTTTTCCATTATGGACATAAAGGAGTGTGGTTCTAAAGTCATTATTGCGTTTTTCCTAAGATTAATAAAAACCAACTTTTTTGATTACAGTAGACCCAAACCTGATAAATCATCAACTTTTATCTGAGAAAACTTTCCTCATTTTTTCTTTTATTTTGCCGAAATTAAAGTTACAAATTAGTTGTAAATTAATCATGGCAACTTAAGAGAGAAAATCGGCAATCCACAAATCTGAATACGGGTTGCTTTGTGTCATTAGCTAACCAAGCAAAGGTGCTATTCTGCCAACGGCTCGTTTGATTTCTAGAAACAACAAGCCTTGTTTGACTGATGCATTAGCGAGAACTAATAAAACAGCGTCATTACTGCAACCAACCAAAACTCCATAGCCTTTCTCACCTTCCACTACAATTCGCTCAACATTACCGCGAGCCAGTTCATGTCCGATGCGTTCGCCCAAAGAAAGCATAGATGCAGACATTGCGGCGGTACGTTCGTCGTCCATACCTCCTGGTAGAACCGAAGCTAAAGCCAACCCATCAGGACTGACTAAGGCTGCGCCTTGAACCTCAGAGGTGCCGCTGACAAAGTTTTGTAGCTCGTCTTGTAGCATCGAAGTGTTAATCATGACTTTTTTCTCCAAAATTATTGGTAAATCTACTTCCGTGTTTTCCGTACTTATTGGTGACGGAGATTTTGTAATTAGTGCTAACGTTTCAGTATTTTCGGTAGTTGTCGGTAAAGTCGTATTCTCCGAAGTTGGCAATTTTGATGCATTTACAGACTCAGTAGGCGTTTTTTGAAATGCCTCTGCGAGTAGCTTCAGGATTTTGCCTAGAGGCATAAGCGGTAAACTGCTTATTGCAATAGAGTTATTTCCATCACATACGTTTCGATAATTTACTACCAAGACAAAGTAAAGTTAAAAGGAAAAAGCGAAAAAAAGCAAGAATCATTTTTTACTTTTGGCATTTTTTTTGCATTTACTTTGTTTGTTAATGTTGATGCTAGGGAGATTTGGCTAATTCTAAAACGATCGCCATTAATGCTTCTTTTATTGAAGCTCTTTCGGTAGCATTTACAGCTATGAAAGGGGGTCGAGTAGTTTCATCCACAAATCCTAAAGCTAACGCTACATCTTCTAATTCCCAAGCATCCGCGCAATCAGTATGAGTCACCCCAATTAAATAAGGAATTTGCACCCTTTCATTCATAAACTTGAAAATTTTGCGACCATAACGGAAATGATCGGGGCGGTGTGCAGCTACTAACAGGATGTAAGCTTGAGCTTTACTAATTAGGATGTCCCACATAAAGTCAAATCGCGTTTGTCCTGGTGTCCCATAAAGATGCAGTGATTGATTGGCTGCTATGGTTATCCGCCCAAAGTCCATTGTTACAGTAGTTTTAGCCTTCATCTCTGCTAATTCATCTGTAACTTCCTTATCCGTGTCAACAACATCAATTTCACTAATTGTGCGAATCAAACTTGTTTTTCCTGCACCTACGCCACCTGTAATTACTATGCGTAGGATTTCCATTAAGCTTTACTCCTTAAAAAGCCGACTAAATTTTGTAAAAATGCTGTACTTACCTTCAGCATGTTTGCTTCTGGGAGTTTTTTTTGTCCACAAATAGAGGGGTTTCCTTGAGTTTCATTTATCGGGTAATTATCTAGTTCGGGTGTACATTGCTGGAAAGAAACTTCTTCTACCAAACCTGCAAGCATTAGCCGGAAAGCAGCTTGTTGAACTATTAATGTAGGTTGATTGAGTTGAAAAGCGATCGCATTTAAATCAACAGTACCATTTGCAAACTCCCACACTTGCCACTCAAAAGGATTCAAGCGAAATTGTGGTTTATTTTGTGTAATACTATTAATGCCAGAACTGACATCTGGAAGTACATCAGCTAATACTTCCCAGTTTTTCAATGCTCTCAAAGCCATCAGCGCTACTTCACTTGCTCTTAGGCTTAATCCTGTCATTTCTGTCCAAGGCAAAGTAGCCTTGCTATCAAGTTTAAATACACCAGTTTGAATTTCAAACAGTTCCCGAACTTGTTGCAGTTGACTGGCAAATAATAAGTTCAGTTGTTCCGCACTCAGCAATCCTTCAGTTTTAAACTCTAAACCCAAAGGTGTTCCTGTAGCACTTCTAGAAATATTTTCTCTTTGCGGGTTACACCATTTCCTTTTAATTATCTTAGATACTAATTCCTGACCATTTAAGCGATTAGCCGCAGCTACAATACGCCCTTGCCGAAACCAAATATAGTAATGTAACGATTTAGAGCCAGCAGTATGAATGTCTGGTAAAGTACATACACTCAAACAACCTGATTTTCGCCCTTGGTCAATCAATTGGAATAATTCCGCTAAGGAAAAATCCGTAAAAGAACTAGATAGGCTCATTAGTTCAAAAACTGTAAATAGGAATTTATCTGAAATAACACCCTAAAAATATTTTTACTCCAGTGCCAACAAAGGAGGTTTCTTGTGTAGTTCGCGGACTGTCTGGTGACAAGAGAACCACCAGCCGATTCAAAAGCAAGTTTTATGACTTTAGTTTAAAGCTACTTGTCTTTTATCTGTAGCACCCCTTAGAAGCATAAGTATATGGTTAAATTATGAAAATAAGTAATTCTACAACCACTAAATGATTCAAATCAGGCAATAAGAATAAATACGGCATTATTTATAAAATTAATGTATAAAAGCGCACAAAAATTATATAACCTTAATTAACCACAATCATGAAGACTTACTTGCCTAAAACTTCAACAACAGTAGTGAGTGAGTATCACAGGGGAAAAATTAAAATTATTTTAGCTATGCTTGCTTCTCTGTAACCCCATTAAATTAGATTGCGTAGTTATGTTTATGTTTAGTTACTTGCTGATTTGTTAAGTTTAATAAAGAAAATATAATTGTTTTAAGATACAAGGGTGTGGAACACCCTATGTATCTTTTGAAAAATAAAATATGAGTCCTCTATCAACTAAAAATCAACCAATTACTTCCAATCTTCCCAATTTTCATTAAAAATTGAAGTATCGGGGAAAGCAGTGGGATTGCCATTTTGTTGTAAGAGACGTTTGACGGCTTCAAGTTGCGGTTCTGGTTGCGGCAAATTGTCTACTAGTTGATAAGGTGCGATCGCATTTTTCAAAGCAAAGGCAGTAATAGTTCCCGCAGCTGCACCAGCCGACCATTCAAATGAGTGTACTCGATATGCGGCAGCAGCAATGTGACTGGTGGCAATACTTTTACCCCCAACTAGCAAATTGTCGATTTTCTGGGGAATCATCGCTCTCAGGGCTATTTGGAAGGGATAAGCTTGTCCGGCGCCCCGTCTTTCACCTGGACGTTCTTTATTACCAGGTGCTTCAGGTGGGCTGTTCACCATGCAGGGATGGAAATCTATCGCGTAGTGACCGATACCTATAGCATCAGGGAAAATTGTTGAACGAGTCCGCCGCATAGCGTTTTGTGCTGGGGTTTGTCCGGAAAGTACTGAGGCTGCTTCTAAACCTGAAAGTGCTGCTCGTAACCGGCGATACTCTTTATCTCCCAGTGTTGTTGCGTAATACGGATCGCCGTAATCGCGCCGAGAAATATCGATTTCCCAAATTGTAAAGCCTGCGGGTTGTCCCCAACTAGGACGCCCGATAATTCTTCTTCCTTCCCGCATGTAAGGATATTTCGATAAACCATGCACTGTCCCCATCGGAGAATTTAACCCAGAAAGAAAGCGGTTATTCGGTTGCGGCTGTTTTGTACCATCTCCTAATTGAGAATCGGTAATCCCGGCTACTAACCAGTAATAATATCCAAAGGCGTTTTCTTCGGCTTTGCGTAAAGCGTCTGTCCGCAGTCCACCCATCCAACCTCCTGGCTGCAACTGCCCGGTAGCTTGCAATTGTTGACGCGAATAGATTAAATTATCTTGGGCGGTTCCTGGGCGATAATCGTTACCCCAAGTCCAGTTTTGCATGGAAATGTCCCCAGGTGCGGGATTTGTAAACTTGACACCGCCAAATTGTCCTGCTTCTCCTGGTTGGGGACTCCAAATTCGACGATAGGAAAAAACTAAGGGAAAGCTTGCCAGCCGCTTTAATTCATAACTGTAATATGGTGAATATTGCTGATAAAATGGCGGCATTGTTTGCGGTTGGGCGTCTTTGGTTGCCTCCATTGCAAAGGTGTAGGTAAAGCCTTGAGGACAATACTGGTCATTTGTGGCACTAGAGGAAGAAGGTTCTAAGTAAGAGCGATCGTCAATACCCAAACGGTAGGGAACATCAGCAAGAGCGATAATTTCGCCGGTTTCGCTGGTATCTACAACGTACCAGTTAGGTGCATTGCTATTTGCTTTACTTTTTTGCTTGGGGACGAAGCGAATGATATTTTTAGTAAACTTAGATGTATTTTCGTAGCGATAAGCGTCTTCGATGCTTTGAGATAAAGTATAAGTGTTGAGCGGTGTAGAACCAGTTGGTTTGTGTTCGATCGCGATCGCACTATTAATTATTTTGCGATCGCTACTAAGTTCCAGCTCCTTAATTACCGTGTTGGGAAAAAATTGCAACTTGCCTTTACCGCGTTTTTCCGCATCTTTGAGCAGAGTAGTGAGAATTTCGTGTCCATCGTGGGGAAGAAAGCAAGATTCGCTTACCCAGCAGTTACCAGGGTTAAGTTTGCCATATTTCTTCTGAATGCGGCTTCGCAATTCTAGATATCCGCGAGAGTAGAATTGTTTAGCGCGTTGGGTTGGACGTTCATCTAACGCAGATGTCCCCTGAGAAGAAATTTGTCCCCCCAACCAATCAGTAATTTCTGTCTGACAAACTGTGCGACCGGCAAGTAAAGCTTCATAAGCTGTCGCAACCCCAGATAATCCACCACCGACAACCAAGATGTCACAATTGATCGTTTTGTCGGGGTTTCTGGGTGGTGTAGCGATCGCCCCATAAGGCGCGAAAATGGTAGATATTAAGGCAAGGCTGATAAAACGCTTCATATTTTGATAAATCCGTTCAACTCCTGTGTCACCATTTAGACGCTAACACTTAGCAAATGTTCATCTCAACCTTTTTTGGGAAAAAATTTGTGTTTGGGGTGAGCGATCGCTCTTTATCCTCAAGGTAGACTGTACCCACTGTCAAAATTTGAATTTGGAATTGCTGACTGCAAACTCTTATTTCAGGGGGGAAAGTGAAAAACTACCCTGTGATAGTATTATTAGATTCTGTTATTTCATCAGTAAATTATCTGAAAAACCTAACTAAAAAGTAAATAAGATACATTTTAATCAAGATTGGCAACTGGTTGTGAGTAAATACTAAGAGATAGTCAATTATGCAAGTCTGTCTAGTTACAGGTGGTAACTC
>CASBQA010000252.1 GCA_949127635.1 Nostocales cyanobacterium PMM_0069
CACCTGGAACACTGGCAGAGATGCCGCTTCGGTAAAAATCAGCTGGCAATTCACCACTACCAATGCCAGGATTAGACTCAAACGCCTGTATCCTGTTATCAACAATTAAGGTCTACTAGAGCAAAACAGTATGAAACTGCTCAAGAATTTGCGAAAATTATGACTTTTGCCGCAGATGAAACAACACCTTGGGCAGCTTTTGGTGAACAAATTGTGCTTTGGGAAGGAGAACAATTAAAAAAGTTAGCGGCTGAATTCCCCGAAAATGCCAAACAAAAGACTTCTATGGGCGATGCCAGTATTGTAAACTTGGGCAAACATTATCAGCAAAAAAG
The DNA here is from genome assembly GCA_949127635.1 of Nostocales cyanobacterium PMM_0069. GTDB lineage: Bacteria > Cyanobacteriota > Cyanobacteriia > Cyanobacteriales > Nostocaceae > Hassallia. The sequence goes on from CASBQA010000252.1 coordinate 336, forward strand.
CTTCTATGTGGAGTTTCTGACTGCTGATGAGGGTTTAAAGGCACAGGAACCACCTGCCCCAGTTACACCTACAAGACGCACCGATCGCAGAAGATGAATAAACTTTGAGCAATCTACAAATAAAACTAACAACAGGTTATCATTAATTACTGTGCAATTTCCGTGCGTATAACTAAGCATCTATGACTGCTTCTCACTCTGCAACCCCATCCACCAAACACGATGCCAGTACATTTATCTCTGACCATCGAGCGGTGGATCGGAGTAAGCTCAGTCAAATGTACCAGCATTATATCGAAACCAAAGAAAAGTATCCTCACGCGATGTTGCTGTATCGGGTAGGAGATTTCTTTGAATGTTACTTTGAAGATGCTGTGACGCTAGCGCAGCAGTTAGAACTTGTTCTGACAAGCAAGCAAGCTGGAGAACAAGGACGAGTGGCAATGTCTGGTGTACCGCATCACTCTTGGGAACGCTACGCGACGCTGCTGGTGGAAAAAGGCTACGCTGTGGTAATATGCGACCAAGTGGAAGATGCTGCGGAAGCTGCTGGAAGGTTGGTACGTCGGGAAATTACCCGCATCCTTACCCCCGGTACTTTGCTGGAAGATGGAATGCTCAAAGCAAGTCGCAATAATTACCTTGCGGCTGTGGTAATTGCTGGGGAACATTGGGGTTTGGCTTACGCAGATATATCAACTGGCGAATTTCTCACGACGCAAGCCAGTAATTTAGAACATCTGACACAAGAGTTAATGCGCTTGCAACCTTCAGAAGTGCTAATTCCGACGAATGCGCCGGATTTAGGTAGTTTACTGCGTCCTGGGGAAAAATCGGAACATCTGCCAGAATGTTTGCCACCCTCATTTTGTTATGCTTTGCGATCGCAAGTTCCATTTTCTCAAGGTGAAGCAAGAGCTAAATTATTACATAAATTCAAAGTGCGATCGCTTGAAGGTTTAGGTTGCGATCATCTTCCTCTCGCTGTTCGTGCTGCTGGTGGTCTTTTAGAATACCTCGAAGATACCCAAAAAGAACATCCGGTTTTCCTCCAAGCATTACGCACATATACAATTACTGATTATTTAATTGTTGACAATCAAACTCGCCGCAACCTGGAAATTACGCAAACCGTCCGCGATGGCACCTTTCACGGTTCTTTGCTTTGGGCGTTGGATAGAACCAGCACGGCGATGGGTGGACGCGCTTTGAGAAGATGGTTGTTGCAACCCCTACTCGATATTAAAGGCATCCGAGCGCGGCAAGATACCATCGCAGAGTTAATCGAAAATACACCTCTGCGTAAAGACTTGCGGCAATTGTTACGTCAAATTTATGACTTGGAACGATTGACAGGACGCGCCGGTTCTGGTACGGCAAATGCGCGAGATTTGGTGGCTTTGGCTGATTCTTTGGCGCGTTTACCAGATTTAGCAAGCTTGGTGGCTGATACTCGTTCTCCCTTTTTGAAAGCTTTGCAGAAAGTGCCGCCTGTTTTGTCAGAGTTGGCAGAAAAGTTACACGCACATTTGGTGGAGTCGCCGCCGATATATTTAACTGAAGGTGGGTTGATTCGTCAAGGTGTGAATTCTCTGCTGGATGAGCAAAAAATAACTGTGGAAGGCGATCGGCAATGGATTGCTAATTTGGAAGTTGACGAAAGAGCAAAGACGGGAATTCCCACGCTGAAGGTAGGATTTAATAAGACTTTTGGATATTATATTAGTATTTCTCGTGCTAAGGCGGATTCTGTCCCCAGTAATTATATCCGCAAGCAAACGCTGACGAATGAGGAACGTTACATCACCCCGGAGTTGAAGGAACGAGAAGCAAGAATTCTCACGGCACGGGATGATTTAAATCAGTTGGAATATGAGATTTTTACAGCTTTGCGTGATGAAGTGGGTACACATGCTGAGGTAATTCGCATTCTTTCCCGTGCGGTAGCAGCAGCTGATGTGTTGTGCGGTTTGGCGGAGTTGGGGGTACATCAAGGTTTCTGTCGTCCGGAGATGGTTGCAGGAAGGGAGATTTTGATTGTGGATGGGCGTCATCCAGTGGTGGAACAGTCTTTGCCTGCTGGGTTTTTTGTGCCGAATTCGACGCAGTTGGGAGGAACGAACCGCGAAGGCGCCAAGAACGCCAAGGAGGAAGGAGAAGATAAGGGGAATTCTTCCCCCACCTCCTCATCTCCCCATCCAGATTTAATCATTCTTACGGGTCCAAATGCGAGTGGCAAGAGTTGTTATTTGAGGCAGGTGGGCTTAATACAACTTATGGCGCAAATTGGTAGTTTTGTGCCGGCTTCTTTTGCCAAGTTGGGATTGTGCGATCGCATTTTTACGCGGGTAGGTGCGGTGGATGATTTGGCGACGGGTCAATCTACTTTTATGGTAGAGATGAATGAAACGGCGAATATTCTCAATCATGCGACTTCGCGATCGCTTGTATTATTAGATGAAATTGGACGCGGTACGGCGACTTTTGACGGTCTTTCAATTGCTTGGGCGGTGGCGGAATATTTAGCGGTGGATATTCGAGCGCGATCGATTTTTGCTACACATTACCACGAGTTGAATGAGTTGGCGACAATGTTACCGAATGTTGCTAATTATCAGGTGACGGTGAAGGAGTTACCTGACCAAATTATCTTTTTGCATCAAGTTCAGCCAGGAGGCGCTGATAAGTCTTATGGTATTGAGGCGGGAAGATTAGCTGGTTTGCCTGCGGTGGTGATTCAACGGGCAAAACAAGTAATGGGGCAGATTGAAAAGCATAGTAAGATTGCGATGGGTTTGCAAAACTTGGATTAACTGTTCTACAGAACAGTAGAGGGTTACACGATTAACATTCCAAGGATCGCCTTTGCCTTCCTCTTCTTGCCAAGCAATACGCCCACTACGCAGGGTGAACAGGCTGCTGGAGTGTTGATTTTTGCTATTTTTCTTAATTTGTTGATCTTCTAGGAAGCGTTGAAACCAGTGAAGTTGGCGAGAATCACAATACACTAGAAAACTATGCTCACTCAAACCGTTGAATTTTACACAGATGCGCCCAAACTGGTTTTTAAACCAAGTCATGTCTTCGTTAGTTTCGTAAGCTACTGGGAAAGGTACTTTGCTAGATTGCCTTAAAAGACTGTCTTGCCAAGATTTTGCCTCGGCTTCATTGGTTGGAACGTTGTGAGTAGCAGTGAAAAGAGTTGCAAGCCATTTAGTATCGGTTAAATCTCGACCTTTGGGAATTCGTGTTTCTAGCTGTTCTCTGAGGCGTTCAATCTGAATTTCAACTTTACGGCGACGTTGAGCAAATTTTTTAGAGTCTTCCTCTTTCTCGTTGATTTTGCAACTATTTTTGAGCAAATAGCTGATGGCGCAACGAGTCAAGTTATCTTCTGTGTTGCGGTAAGTCTCAAATAAATTCTTTGATAAATTGCGATCGCTATCTGAATTCTGAGCTTTTTTGCGCTTTTTAGCTTTTTTTACATTTGTTGATTGAGTTTCAGCAGTATTGAGGGGAGCAAGTTGAACCAAAATTTCAGCAGCTTTAGTGCGAAGACTATCTAAGCTGACACCACTACTTTCTACCAATTCAACATCACTTTTGAGCATTTCCAACCAGCGATTTTTACCTTCTAGTTGGAACTACGATCGCTTCATCAGGGCAAACCATGATTTATATATTAGGTGAGGAATCAGGTAGCATCATGGCAAAAAAATACATTGTGGATTTAAACGAAGCAGAGTTATCACAACTGCGATCGCTAACTAAAATAGGGTTAGCGCATCTTAAAGTGTCACAGTCAATATTGACAAATAATCAAATATATAAATCAGATAATTAGAAAAGTTTTTGGTATAAAATCTTGATTGCATACGGAAATATTTAGATAATCGTTACGAGAAAGTGTAATATCCATTATATTAATAATGCGATAAAAGTCTAATATTAGTAAGCTATTACAATCTATTAGTTTTATTGGTAATGACAATTGAATCTACTTTTTTATCCGTAAATATCAAAAAAGAAATGTCAAAATAAATCTCTGTATTTTTTAACCATTAAACTTAAATAGTTTTTGAAAATAA
>CASBQA010000253.1 GCA_949127635.1 Nostocales cyanobacterium PMM_0069
ACATGTGACAATCCATAAAATAGTTCCGTGACAAAGCTTGAAATTATCGGCAAATCTTGGACACATTACTTAATTTCTTGTCACACATTACCAAAACAAATTGTGAAAAACCGGTATCCACCACTACAAAATTTCTAAATTGTCTTCAGAGATTTAATTTATACTTGTCATCTAAATGCCCAATGCCCCAATTAACCGCGTTGACCGGTAACGATGTATGCTACTCGTTGACCGATGTTAGTGGCGTGATCTGCCATACGTTCGAGACAACGAATTGCTAAAGCTAGCAAAACAATAGGTTCAACTACACCTGGGACATCTCGTTGGTAAGCTAAAGTTTGATAAACGCGATCGTAGGCATCATCTACAGCATCATCTAAGCGTTTGACACTACGTCCACTGACTTCATCCAAATCTGCCAAAGCCACCAAACTAGTAGCTAGCATTGCCTGGGCGTGGTGAAACATGAGGGCAATTTCTGGTAAAGTAGGATGAGGCGGATAAGGAAAAATTTTCACGGCAATTTCCGCTAGATCCTCAGCATAATCGCCGATACGTTCTAGGTCGCGTACCAACTGCATAATAGCACTCAAGGAACGCAAATCTTTAGCTGTCGGTGCTTGCAGCGTCATGATCGCCGTACAGTCTAATTCTATTTGTTTATAAAAGCGGTCAATTTTTTTATCTAAAAGGGGAAGTTCCTCAGCTGCGGTTAAATTGCGGGCAATTAAAGCTTGGTGACTGAGCCGAAATGATTGTTCGACCAAAGCACCCATACGTAAAACATCCCGTTCTAACCGTATCATAGCCCGTGCTAGCTGGGGTCTTTCAGGATTGGGACCATCAAGGACTGCTTTGGTCATTTTCTGTCTCAAACATGAAGATATTGTTTAACTATAATCTTGGCTTTGGGAGTTTGCCACTAATTCTGGAAATACAACTTGCAGCCATGCTCCTTTTGTTTCGGGATGATTCATGGCTTTAATCGAACCTCCGTGTGCCTGGAGGATTTGTTTAACGATCGCCAAACCTAAACCAGTTCCAACAATTCCCGGTTTGGAGTTTATAGGCGATTGTGATTCACGACTTCTGGCTGTATCTCCCCGGTAAAATCGCTCAAAAACATGAGGCAAATCGCTCTTGGAAAAACCAAATCCGGAATCTATTATATTGATTTCCAGACTTTCAGGAGAAGAATTGTTACTATAGTTATTCTTTTTGGGGACGATTTTCGCCTCTACGTAAATTTTTGTCCCAGGAGGACTGTATTTGATGCTGTTATCGAGCAAATTAAGAAATACTTGGTAAATCCGCGATTTATCTGCTTTAATCCACAGTTCTTCGCTGACTGAAAAGTCAAGAGTTAGTTGCTGTTGCTGTGCTATCGGTTCTAGCATTGCCCACACAGAGGCAATTAGCGATCGCACTTCCACTACTTCTAGATGTAGTTGAATGGCTGGGTTATTTTCCATTTGGGTAAGTTCTAACCAGCTATGCACTAAGTTAATCAGTCGATCAACTTCTTGCATTAAGCGGTCAACCCAGCGACTTAAAGGTGATTCTAAGCGGTTTTGCAATGTTTCTACAACCAGACGAATCGAAGTTAGGGGAGTTTTCAGTTCGTGTGCCAGATCGGAAAAAGCGCGATCGCGTGCTGCATTCATATCTAGCAGTGGTTGGCGATTTTCCAGAAATACCCCTACTTGTTGATTGGGTAAGGGAAAGCTGGACGCTCGCAAAGCTAGAGATTTTATTTCTATCATGTCTGCTGGGTTCTCACAAGAGGGGTGAAACACCCAGTCTTTAATTTGGCAAGAAGAGCGATCGCGTGTTTGCTCAATTAACTGATCCAGTTCATAGGATCTTACCAGCTCTAGCAATAAGCGCACCTGTCCTGGTTGCCACCTTTGCAAATACAATATCTCTCTTGCCTGCTGATTGCACCACAGCAGTTGATTTTCTTCATCAACTTGCAAATATCCCACTGGTGCAAAATCTAGCACTTTTTCATAAGTTTGCAGCGACTGCTGTAAATCTTGGTGATGCTGTTCAACCAAGGCAATTTTATGCCCCAAAGAAGGAATCAGCGATAGCATTACCTGAGAAGAGTAGGGGGCAAAAGGTCGCAGGACTTGTCCCAAATAACGATTTAGTTGAATTTGTTGCCAAATCCAAAACCCAATGCCTATAGCTAAACCCAGAAAAAAAACTAATACCAGCATCGCGAGTTTTTAGTTACTTGATCACAACTAAAAACTAACAATTATCCGAATCAATTATCCAAATCGATAGCCAAAACCTCTCACAGTGACGATATATTCTGGACGACTAGGATCTTGCTCTAATTTTTCGCGTAACCAGCGGATGTGAACGTCTACAGTTTTACTATCCCCAACAAAATCTGGTCCCCAAACTTGATCTAGCAATTGTTCTCTGGACCATACCCGACGAGCATAACTCATGAACAATTCTAAAAGGCGGAACTCTTTTGGCGATAGATTCACTTCTTGACCGCGAACCATGACGCGGCACTCTTGAGCATTTAACGTTACTTCTTTATAATGTAAAACGGGGACTACTGGCAAAGTGCTTAAGCGTTGACGCCGAAGTAAAGCTCGACAACGAGCGACTAACTCCCGCATACTAAAAGGTTTCGTCAGATAATCATCTGCCCCGACTTCTAAACCCAAAACCCGGTCAGTTTCACTACCTTTAGCACTTACCATCAAAATTGGCACTGGATTCCCTTGATGACGCAACAAGCGGCAAATATCCAGTCCATTGATTTGCGGCAGCATCAAATCAAGGATAACTAAGTCAAAAACAACCTCTTTTGAGTTGGGTTCAAAATTTTTGAGATATTCTATAGCTGTTCGTCCATCGGAGGCAGTTACCACCCCGTAACCCTCCTCCTCCAAAGCGACAACCAACATTTCCCGAATTAATTCTTCATCTTCTACCACGAGAATGCGGCTTGTGTTTGCAATCTCTGTTCTAGAAGAATACTTCGTCAACTCACTTGTATACATCGGGATCACAAAGTTTGGGGCTTGTGCCTGTATCAATACAATTATCTTATATCGGTGTCAGCACTAATACAATTAAAGAAATTTTTTTCAAAAATTGTTATCTAAATTACATATTTTTTAACATCATAAATCATTGTCTCAAAAATGGGAACTTATCTCAACTTAGCAGAACGCGATCGCGGATTATTCACAACTCATCTTCTTGAGCAGTAATTAGCTTTTTTGTCAATACCCGTAACGTTAGTGAACTGCTCACTAGACATCTCCAGAAAAGACGTAAAGACGTTCCACTGGAACGTCTCTACAAGGGTTTCGGACAACGCATAATTCATTTTCACTCCTATGTCTACTAGGAAAGTGCCTAAAGTGTCAAGTTTAAAAAATTCGATGGTTTTAGTTTTCTGGCGGTAAGTGACACTGCCTCTACTTGTTAAGGAATCTGTGCCGTCGGTGATTGTGATTGATTGGTCAGTATTCGTCCCATCAGACCGCGAAGTTTTGATGGTTGGCGGTGGGCGTTGTTACCGAGTTTCACTTTCAAACCACTATGAGCGATCAGCATTTTGAAGTCAGCATCCATGAAAAAGCGATCACGCAGATTAGCTGCTAACGCGATCGCCTTTCCAAAGTGTAAAAACTCAGCAGCCTTAACGCGGAAGCTGGGTTTCGACCCCAAATAAAATCAGAGCTAATCAAATCATGGCAGATAAGTACATCGAAAGACAAATCAAGTTTTACGAGTCCGCTATTTCAACAGAGGCTGAAAACGATGCTCTTTACCGCATTGGGACTCATTTAGAGCTAGAAGCTGTGCCTTGCAACGGCAACGCCAACCTTACAGAAGAGCAACGGACTATTATCCTGGATGCAGCTAAGTGCAAGGGAGGCAACAATGAGTAAACCTTTTAACCAAAACCTGTACTCATCA
>CASBQA010000254.1 GCA_949127635.1 Nostocales cyanobacterium PMM_0069
CAGTCGTTGCACCCCACCCCGCCAAAGCTGTGCTTTGTCTCCCCGGACCGCAAGCGGGGAGGGGCTGATCGGGGTGGGGTTCTGCGGGTGAGCGTAAGTAATCAAGCGGACATGATATGAACAAACAAGATCCCCGACTTCTCTAAGAAGTCGGGGATCTGAACTTCAATCACCACAATTAAACGGACAACATACCATGTCAAGGGTGAATGAAAATTCAAGGTCAAGCGAACAACCACTTGAGCAACCTAAGATTTGGTGGGGTATTGCTGTTGCCCTACCAGTAGTCATCGCTTCTGGGGTACTAGCTACGGCAAGAATTGAGCAGCTAAGAAAACTCAGCACCTCTGTACCAGTTGCACCAGTTGCTACTAGTATCAGTGCTGTGGGACGTTTAGAACCACGAGGAGAAGTTATTAAACTATCCGCTCCAACTTCAGGATTGCAAGCTTCCTCACGGGTTGAGCAAATCTTGGTGAAAGAAGGAGAGCGAGTTAGAAAAGGTCAAATAGTAGCAATTTTGGATAACCACGATAGCCAAACAGCAGCAGTGGAAGAAGCCAAAGCAAAACTGCAAGAATCCCGCGCTAATTTAGCCCAAGTAAGAGCCGGTTCACCAAGAGACATTCAAGCTCAAAAAGCGGTAATTGCTCGCATTGCCGCTCAATTAAAAGGTGAAAGTCAAGCTCAACAAGCAACGATCGCTCGCATTGCAGCTCAGTTAAGTGGAGAAAAAATCGTCCAACAAGCAACGGTTAATCGTCTAGAAGCCGAACTACAAGGACAACGAGACACCTTAAGAGCCACCGTTTCTCGCGTCCAAGCCGAAGCTAACAACGCCCAAGTTGATGCTCGACGCTATGAAACATTATACAAAGAAGGTGCCATTTCTCAGCAAGAATGGGACAAAAGACGCTTAAGTGCAGTAACTTCCTCTCAACAAGTTGCTGAAAGCCAAGCCAATTTAAGACAAGCAAAAGCAACTTTACAACAACAACTTGCCGAAGCGAGAGCAAATCAAGTACAAAGTCAAGCAACTTTACAACAGCAACTAATTGAAGCCAAAGTCAACCGCGATAAGACTTTAGCGACATTGGAAAGGCAAATTGACGAAGAAAGAGCCAAATTCAACAGACTTTTAGAAGTTCGTCCCACCGATGCACTGATAGCACAAGCTCAAGTTAGTAATGCGATCGCTAACGTCAGAAAAGCCCAAGCGGACTTGAAATTAAGCTACGTTGCCGCACCTATCCCCGGAGAAATCATCAAAATTCACACCAAAGCGGGAGAAAACATGAGCGTAGAGGGCATCGCAGAGATTGGAAGAACCGATCAAATGATTGCGATCGCCGAAGTTCCCGAAGATAGCATTGGTAAAGTACGTCTCGGTCAAAAAGCCACAATTACCAGCGATAACGGCGCCTTTAATGGGCAATTACAAGGAACAATCGTTGAAGTTGGCAGAAAAATTGGCAAAAAAGATGTCTTAAATACAGATCCAGCAGCAGATGTTGATGCCAGAGTCGTAGAAGTAAAAATCGCCTTACCTCTAGAAGCCAGCCAAAAAGTTGGCGGTTTAACTAACGCCAAAGTAGTAGTCGAAATCAACATCTAGTACCGCAAGTCACGCATTCAAAAGTCAAAAGTCATATGGAGTAAGCTTTTTAGCGATTGAGAATGGTTGGTTTATTTACGCCAACCTGTACTAGCCATAACCTTCTAGCTACAATATCACTTCTTTTTCCTCCTTGGCGCAGTTGGGGGTTTGTATTTCTTATTCCTTCCCAAAAATACAGTTATTCCACCTATAAAATGAGTTCCAAAATACCCTTAGCATGGCTACAATTAACACGCGAAAGAACTCGTCTTATCGTCGCACTAGCAGGAATTGCCTTTGCCGACGTTCTCATGTTTATGCAACTTGGTTTCCGCGATGCCCTATATTTTAGTAACGTCCGGATGCATAGCAGCTTGCAAGGTGACATTGTTTTAATTAACTCTCAATCTAACGCCGTATTAGCAATGAAAAGCTTTTCACAAAGGCGATTATATAAAGCTTTAGATTTGCCAGCAGTGCAATCGGTTCATCCGATATATTTAGGGTACGCAAGTTGGAAAAATCCTGTAACAGGTCGCCCTCGGAGTATTCTAACCTTAGCTATGAACCCAGAAGTTAATGTATTTAACTTACCTGGAGTTCAAGAAAACTTAGATAAACTTAAACTGCCAGATGTAGTTTTATATGACAGTTCTTCCCGGACAGAATATGGTCCAATTGTTGCTAACTTTGAAAAAGGCAAAAATGTCACAGCAGAAGTTGGTTCTAGAGAAATTAAAGTAGCTGGAATATTTACTTTAGGTGCATCATTTGGAGCCGATGGAAATTTAATTACTAGTGATGTTAACTTTTTTAGAATTTTTAATCATCGCCAACGAGGATTAATTGATATAGGCTTAATTAAATTGAAGCCGGGAGCAAATGCTAAATTAGTTGTGCAACAATTAAGAAGTTATTTGCCAAAAGAAATCAACGTTTTAACTAAAGAAGAATTTATTGACTTTGAAAGAAATTATTGGGCAAGTAGTACAGCAATCGGGTTTATTTTCAGCTTAGGTACAATCATGGGTTTTGTTGTTGGAACCGTGATTGTATATCAAATTCTTTATAGCGAAGTTACAGAACACTTAGCTGAATACGCGACCTTAAAAGCAATTGGCTACACACAAAACTATCTATTATTTGTGATTCTTCAAGAAGCTTTAATTTTAGCAGTTTTAGGATACATGCCTGGATGGGCTTTTACAATGTTTTTATATAAACTGGCTAAAGACGCAACACTATTACCAGTTTTCATGAGTTTAGGTCGTGCTGTAATGGTGCTAATTTTAACTATTTTGATGTGCTTTATTTCCGGTGCGATCGCTGTGCGGAAATTAAAATCCGCCGATCCAGCAGATATATTTTAATTTAACCCAGACGTTACAGACGTTCCAGTGGAACGTCTCTACCGCGCTTCTCGTACAGACGTTCCGCTGGAACGTCTCTACCTAAACCCCAATTTATTTCAAACTAAAATGACAAAACAACCTGTAATCGGCGATGAGCGGTAAACCGCTCACTACGAACCAAGAGAGTATTTAGTTTCTAACCTGTCTTAAAACGAAAATGACAAAACAACCTGTAATCGACATCAAAAATATCAGCCATTACTACGGTAAAGGCTCACTCAAAAAACAAATATTATTTGACATAAATTTCGAGATTTATGCAGGAGAAATTGTCATAATGACCGGACCATCAGGTTCAGGTAAAACAACATTACTGAGCCTGATTGGTGGTTTGAGGTCTGTGCAAGAAGGAAGTCTAAAATTTTTAGGTGAAGAACTATCTGGAGCCAGTCAAAGTAAACTGGTAGAAATTAGACGCAACATTGGTTATATTTTCCAAGCTCATAACTTGTTGGGGTTCTTAAACGCCAGACAGAATGTGCAAATGGCGGTAGAACTGAACAAAGAAATTTCTAACCAACATGCGATTAACAAATCAGAAGCGATGCTTCAAGCTGTAGGTTTAAATGACAGAATTAATTATTTCCCAGATAATCTTTCTGGTGGACAAAAACAAAGAGTAGCGATCGCTCGCGCTTTGGTAAATCATCCCCCACTAGTCTTAGCAGACGAACCCACAGCAGCTTTAGACAAACAATCAGGACGCGATGTGGTAGAAATAATGCAAACCCTTGCCAAAGAGCAGGGAACCTCTATTTTGCTCGTTACCCACGATAACCGCATTTTAGATATTGCCGATCGCATCTTGGAAATGGAAGATGGTCATTTAGCCCGTAATTCCCAAAGCACTGTCAATAATTATGAGTCAAAAGTTAAACATCACAACCCTTAATATCGTGGGAGCGCAAACCAAACATACTGTAGAGACGTTCCAGTGGAACATCTCTACGACGGTTGCTCATAAATATACACAGTTATTATTTAGGAATGTTATTTTTTCGTTTTAGATGGGTTATCGGGTAACGCAGGATTTGCTTGACGACTAGTACGGAAAGTCACATTCACACCTTCATTTGACTGTTCTAACACCAGCAAAGGCGTGGGTTTAGCTTTTTGATCCCAATGCATATAAGCAATCCTACCTTGAATCGTCGGTTGCCAAGTATCTTGGTCTTCAGCAGGACTAAGATAAGTTTCAATACAATCGATAATTTGGCTGATGCTGGCAGAAGTTGCTTGCGTGGGTAACTTTATTAACCGGATTTGAACGCGAAACAGCACTCGCTTGGCAGGGACACCCTCTATATTAGTCTCGTACTCTACATCAAAAACCTGATCCACCTGCCGTCCAGAACTATTGGCAATCCCAACAGTTCCTTGTTGAGCTTGAGATGGACGTAGTGCTTGAGAAATTTGATCTTTGACTTTAATTTTTACTTGATTGACGATCGCAAAATGAAAAACCTCCTCAGCCATCCGCATTCGCAAATAATCTAAATTAAAATCCCGTGAGTTAATCAAATCGGGATTAGTCTCCATTTTTCTAATTGTTTCTAGCGCTAGCTTAAACTTTTTCTCTAGTTCTCGCGCCCTAAATTTTTCAAACTTGATTTTCTTATCCAGCTTTTTCATCTCAAGTTTGCCATATACAATCAAACCAATCACCGCCAAAGTTAGTACTCCAGAGGTTACGGCTAACAACAATTGCGGTATTTGCGGATTGTCTGCTGGTGCCACTGGCACTTGGTGAATTGCCTTAGTAATCTTAGACCCAGGCGATTGAACAACAGATATTAAAATAGACATGGTTGCAAACAAAAATACTTGACTTCTGATTTCTAGGATGCCCAAATTCTTGATGTCATCTTGCGGTATTATTATTAATTTTTGACTAAGGGCATTGGGCAATTTGAGGAGGGGGAAAGGTAAAAGGGGAAAGGGGAAAGGGACTCATGGTAATAAAGAAGAAATATTTCTCCCCCTTCTCCCCCTTCTCCCCCTTATCC
>CASBQA010000255.1 GCA_949127635.1 Nostocales cyanobacterium PMM_0069
CCACTCCTCCACTCCTCCACTCCCCCACTCCCTCCATTCCTCAACGCCAACCTAAAAAACGCAATCCCGGTACGATGAGATAGTGACTGACCGCTAACCAGAAGCTGACAAACAAACCGGCGAGACTAAAAAACAGAATAGTTAGCAGTAAACTCCATTGGTTGGGTGTATTGTGAAAGAGAAATGCGGTGGGTGAAAATCCGAAACTGATCAAAAGCGCAAAGACCATCGCTGTACCAAAAGAAGCGATCGCAGCGTAAACTATGTGATGACTGCGTAGCCCTAAACCAAGAGTGAGAAGAAAAACAGCAATCAAAATCGAAATCGTTGATGCTTCAATTCCATCTTGGGGTGTAATTAATTGCAACATTAACCAGCTAAATCCGTAGCCGATTATACCCATCATGGAAGCTACTATAAACCGCCGCTGTTGACCAAAACCTCCGGCAAGAGTTAATCCCCATGCGGTTCCCAAACCAGCGGTGGCAAATAAAAGAATGTCAGAACCCAAAAAATGGTTAGTATTTGGGATTAATCCGAGTAAGCGTGAAGATACAACTGCGCCAATGCGATCGCCTAAAATGGTGTGATACGCCAAAATATAACCAGCAATTGTACCAATACCAGCGCCGATACAGGTAAGAACCATTGTCCAAATGGTCATTACACAAGCACCGAAGACTCTAAATATCGTCTGGATGATGAAAAGAGTAGTTTTACTTAATGCTTGCGTAAATCCGGCGATCGCTTGCCGGATAGCTTGCATAATTATGGCGAAAAAGTCTGGTTGTGGAGGTTGAGAAATTTGCGCCAAACGTTTTAAAATTATTGTCGAAGATGTTGGACGCGATCGCACATCCTCTTCTACCATCTCCGAAAGCAAATCTCCCAATTCTGGGTTGAGATTAATTCCACCACGCCAGCGCAATTCCCCAGTTTGCGGATCTTCCAACTTTGGCGGATACTTTCCTGTAAGTAATTCTATCATCGTTCGACCAAGGGCATAAAAATCAGTCCCAGGTCCGACATTACCCCCAATAACTTGTTCTGGTGGACTGTAACCAGAAGAAAATAATCTCGTTGAACCAGATTGAGAACGAAGTATTTTCTCATTAAATTGCTTCGCACCACCAAAATCAATCAGCACCAAGCGACTTTCTCCACTTACCCCCTTATTTAAAAGTGTGGTAGCTGGAAAAGTCCGCAACATTAAATTACTCGGTTTAATATCGCGGTGAAGAATTTGGCGTTTGTGCAACTCCTGTAAAATTTCCACCGTTTGGGTAAGCCAACTTAACACCAATTTTTCGGGACATCCTTGAGGATACTGTTCGAGAATTTCCTCTAAAGTCAACCCATCAATTTTTTCCATCACCAGACAAGCTAATTTGCGTGGCTGTGGATTGAACAAATCTATTTGAAAATTCCCATCCTTATCGACTTTGGGAACACCAGGATGTCGCAAACTACTTAATACAGCAGCTTCTTGAGTAAACAATTCTAGTGCTTTGGCTGAATTTTCGATCAACACTTTCAGCACTTTCTCGGTTTGAGTTTTTTCATCCCAAACGGTATAAATCTGGGCAAATCCTCCTGAACCCAAACGCTCAAGAGGGATATAACGGTCTAATAACTGTAACGTTGCCCCACAGCTATTACAAAACTTTTGTCCCCAAAGCTGGGGATAAGGACGTTGACAGTCAGGATTTATGCAGTGAACGTTTGAGGTACCTATCTTCAAGGCTTTTAACCATTTATATATAAAAAATTTTGAGTATTACTATTTGATATCATGTCCGCCTACCGTCGTAGAGACGTTCCGGCGGAACGTCTTTACAGGAACGTCTTTACATGGTTTTACGGATAGATTTTATGTAGAGACGGCGATTTATCGCGTCTCTCTAAGGGTCTAGGGTGAGGGCGAATAAAACGCAACCTCACATAAAATAAATTGGTATTAATCATCTTTTTCTATTTCATCTAACGCTTTAGCTATAGCCTGTCTCACGAATTCTGCATAATCATCTAACGCTTTCAGTCTGGCATTCATAGAAGGGCTAACCCTGACAGTAATTTTCTCTGTTAGTGCCTCCGGTCTATTAGTAGTTAGTTTATGAGGCTCTAAGCTTTCTGGGTTCCCTTTAGGGTTAGGCATTATTTAGAAATGTGAATATAGGTTGAAACCTATGTCCGCATAGTTATAAATTAGTTTTTAGGTGAGTTACACCGTGGAAAGTTTTACTCACCTAAATCCATCAATATCAATTAAGGGACATTATTATTTTATGTTCACTCGTTCGGAATTGGAAATTAAAACCCTTGGGGAACTAAAGGGACTGTGTAAGCAGTATGGATTAAAGCCACTCGGTAATCCTAGCTATAAAACTGGTTGGATTGATGTTCTATTGACCTTTGCCGCTATTGCCTTACGTCAGATGAGGGGAGAACGAGAGGGGTTAAAACGAATGACCTTTAAAGGATATCAGGACTTAGGACAAGCGATCGACCAGATGGGAGAACCTACCGATCAACAAGCGGCATTAATTAGAGCAACGATGCAAGGAAAGCGTTTAGAGTATCCCCAGCGCTATGAGCAAGAAACGCTGCTTAATTTGCATAAAGCTAAAATGCATTTGGAACAAGCATTAAACCTGTTAAACATGTAATTGGGCAATAGACAATGGACAATAAGTAGGGAGGCTGATACAGCAGATTGCGTTTTTATTGAATACACGTAGAGACGTTCCGGCGGAACGTCTTTATAGGGTTTTGGGTTTTATGCATGTACCTCCTAAACCTGAAATATGATGTATCTTGCACCATTCTCGATAGAATGAATTCTAAGGCGGTTGTTGGGATTGTTACAAGATATCAGGGGATATTATAAATCATGCGATCGCCATATAACACACCCTACAATTTAATTTTATTTGCCGACTCTTCAATTAACATTTGAAACCGCACATCATTACGGATGCGATCAAAATCAGCATCGGTTTTCGCCATTTCTCGATATTTAGCATCTAAATTAATCGCCGTTTGCAGGTTTTCTATGGCTTGATCAACATCACCTAAATCACCATAGGCAGAAGCGCGATTGTACCAAGCATTTGCATGGTCAGATTTTATTTCTATTGCTTGGTCGTAAGATTTAATTGCGTCTGGCAATTTTCCCTGTTTATATAAAGCAATACCCCGGTTGTTCCAAGCTTCGTGTAAATCACTCTTTATTTTCACAGCTTCATCGTAAGAAGCAATAGCTTCTTCAAACCGTCCCAAATCAGAGAGCGCAATACCCAGGTTGTACCAAGCTTCGTGGTAATCACTGTTTATTTTCACAGCTTCATCGTAAGATGCAACAGCTTCTTCAAACCGTCCCAAATTAGCCAGCGCAACACCCCGGTTGTACCAAGCTTGGTGGTCATCACTCTTTAATTTCACAGCTTGATTGAAAGAAGCAACAGCTTCTTCAAACCGTCCCAAATTACCCAGCGCAATACCCCGGTTGTTCCAAGCTTCGTGGTCATTACTCTTTATTTTCACAGCTTCATCGTAAGAAGCAACAGCTTCTTCAAACCGTCCCAAATCAGAGAGCGCACTACCCAGGTTGTACCAAGCTTCGTGGTAATCACTGTTTATTTTCACAGCTTCATCGTAAGAAGCAACAGCTTCTTCAAAC
>CASBQA010000256.1 GCA_949127635.1 Nostocales cyanobacterium PMM_0069
CCCTTATCTCCCTTATCTCCCTTGTCTCCCTTGTCTCCCCCACTCTCCCACTCTCCCCCTCCTCCACATGCAAAAATCTGGGAAAGCCTTTCCTGCTCTGCTTCCAGTGCTTCATTAAAGGTTTCTGAAGTTAGGACATCTGATGTGGGTTTGGGAAAACCTACCCCTGCTTCTAGAGTTATTGCATCTCCTGGATTGAGAGCGACTGTTAAATAACCAGGACTGAAAAGGTCTTCGCGATCGCCTAATCCTCGGTGGGTTTCTTCTAACAATTGATAATTCCAATACCAAACTGTGTCTGGTTGATAATTTCCTTTTTCCCAGCGCAAATGCCAAGGTGTGCCAAAATTACCAGAATTTATTGCTTGGAGACAGACTTGCTGTTGTCCTAGCATTTGCGAGAAGTATAATTCTTTAGTTGCTATGAGTTGATGATGAAAATTGCGATCGCCTATCAACATTCGCAGCCTTAAAATTACCGCATCCTTACCCTCATAACGATACTGAATTAAAATGCGATCGCCCAAAGAGGAGGGGGGGAGACAAGGAGACAAGGAGTGCGAAAAATTCCCCCCCTCCACCTCTTTTCCCCTCTCCTCCTCGTCCCCAAAAGTCCCATAAGGCATGATCAATTGTCTGCTTAACTGCCAGTCATCCTCACCCCAAATCCATTTTGGGACTGGGTTAATATCAAAAGAGCGTTGCAATTTATATCCTGTTGGCTCAACTTGACCAGTACCCCAAAAATTTGTCCCTAGTGGCACTACCCGTCCCGGTAGTTCCAGACTAGCTTCTAGGTGCGAAAGTAGTAGGGTGCGTTCGGAAGGTGGACTAGCGGCAATCAGCCAGCCGTGATAAGTGCGCGTGCGGACATCAGAAACTGTACCACTGGCAAAACTTCCCATGCCATTAGTCAGCAACCATTCTCTTGTATCTAAATCGTTCATGAGCTACTCAAAATCGTTACGACTATGATATAGTCGTAACAGATCGTAATTAAAACTGTGACAGCTGTTAAAGGTGAGTTTTAGTGCTCCCCGAATTAGCTGATAGACAAACATAAGTTCCAGGAGAATTAAGTTAATGCCCCTCAGTTATTCAGCAGAAGGATGCCTTCGGGTAGGTCAACAAGCTCCCGACTTTACAGCAACCGCTGTGGTAGACCAGGAATTTCAGACAATTAAACTGTCTGAATATCGCGGCAAGTATGTTGTCCTGTTTTTCTACCCTCTAGACTTTACCTTTGTTTGCCCCACAGAAATCACAGCATTTAGCGATCGCTACGAAGAATTCAGCAAACTAGACACCGAAATACTTGGTGTTTCCGTTGATAGCGAGTTCTCCCATCTAGCTTGGATTCAGAGCGATCGGAAGTCTGGTGGTGTCGGCGATCTCAACTATCCTCTAGTATCTGACATCAAGAAAGAAATTAGCGCCGCTTACAACGTTCTTGATCCAGCAGCAGGTATTGCCTTGCGCGGTCTGTTCATCATCGATAAAGATGGTATCATTCAGCACGTTACCATCAATAACCTAGCTTTTGGTCGCAGCGTCGATGAAACTCTGCGGACATTACAAGCACTTAGACACGTCCAGTCTAATCCTGACCAAGTTTGCCCTGCTGGTTGGCAACCCGGAGGTGAAACAATGGTTCCCGACCCAGTGAAGTCCAAAGTATACTTCGCCGCTATCTAATCGCCAAGAAAGGAAAACTCCATCCCCAGCGTCTTTAAAAACACAATAGACATCTCCAGAAATTAATTATGCGTTGCCTGAAACCCTTGTAAAGACTATTCTGTGCTACGTCTCTACATTCATTTTCGGAGATGTCTAATACATAATAACCACAGATGAACACTGTTATAAACACGCAAGATAAATTAATTGGTGTTAAGTTCGGTGTCTATCTGTGGTTTTATTGTAAGAGAATGGTTATTAGTTCGTAGTTAGTAGTAGTCTGTCAAGATAAAAATGATAGTTGTAGAGACGTAGCACAGAATAGTCTGTGAGCGGGTTGTGGATTTGTACACAACCATGAAAATATAATTGACAGGCTACTAGTACAAGTCGGCGTAAATAAACCAACCATTCTCAATCGCTAAAAAGCTTACTCCATATTACTTTTGAATGAGTGAATGAGTGAATGAGTGACTTCAGAGAAGCGGTACTAGTTAGTAGAGACGCTCCGGTTCATCGCGTCTCTACGTGAATAAGCATTTTTATTCAGTTTCAAACTAACATTTAAAAATTGTAAAAATATCAAATTCTATTTTTGATTATTGACTTACAGGGGATAACATCATGCTGACATCAAATGATTTTAGAGGCTTATTGAACGAGCGTTTCTTTGGCAATTTTCTGCCAATTCCGGCGACAAATAAACTGTTTTTGGGAGTAGCAACACCAGATTTTCAACTACCAGATATTACCAACGGCACATTAGTAAGGTTATCTAATTACAAAGGTAATCAACCAGTATTACTTGCCTTTACGCGCATCTTCACCGAAAAGCAATATTGTCCCTTTTGCTTTCCTCACATCAAAGCATTAAATGAGAACTACGAGCAATTTAGAAATCGCGGTATAGAAGTTTTGCTGATTAGCAGTACCGACGAACGGCAAAGTCAAATAGTTGTTAGAGATTTAAAATTAAAAATGCCTCTATTGAGCGATCCTAGCTGTCGCGTCTTTCGTACATATCAAAGTGGGCAAGCATTAGGCGCACCTTTACCAGCACAGTTTGTGTTAGATAAAGACGGCAGATTGGGTTATAAACATTTATTTTCTTTTTTAGATCATAACGCCAGCATTGAGACATTATTAGAGCAATTTAATTAACTGTAGTAATCGCGAAGAGCGATTGTTATATATACAAAACCGGAGGTTTTCTGATGATCAAGCTATATCACACACCGATTTCACCAAATTCGCGTCGTGTCTGGATTACCCTACTTGAGAAAAAAGTTGAGTTTGAACTGGTAGAATTGAAGCTGGATGGCGAACAGTTGAAACCAGAGTTTTTAGCGCTTAACCCCTTTCACCACATTCCAGTGTTAGTGGACGACGGCTTTAATATAATAGAATCCTTGGCAATTTTAGACTATTTAGAAGCAAAATATCCCACCCCTGCAATGTTGCCTAAAGATGCAAAAGATTTAGCAATTGTCAGAATGGTGGAACTAGTTACTGTTAATGAATTGTTGCCTGCGACAACTCCACTGTTTCCAGTGATGTTAGGTTTGCCTGGAGATCCAGAAAAAATTGAGCAAGGAAAGCAGAAAGCGTCAATAGTATTCAAGTTGTTTGAAGATTTACTTGACGATCGCCCTTACTTTGGCAGTGAAAATATAACTCTTGCGGAAACTGTGGCTGGTACTATAGTACCCTTATTGGTATCGCTTCGCGTGTCCTTGAGTGATTATCCAAAATTGAGTGCTTGGTGCGATCGCTTGATCAAGCGTGCGACGTGGGAAACTACCAAACCAACCCCAGAAATGATTCAAGCCTTCAGGTCTATCTTCCAGGCTCGAATGGCGCAAACTCCTACATAAAAGCAAGTTTGACCCCAACCAAATCACTGGAAAATCTGAGCCAGTTTAACTGGCTCAGATTTTTGTAAAATGAGTATCAAACTTGTTTCCCTTACCCTACTCAAAGATTGGGCATTACAAGATTGCTTTAAATTCAGAAGACAATTTTCAGTAAAAATTCTTATTTGGGTAGCGTACACCGAAATTTTACCTACAAGTTTACTTGGAGCGTTGAGCCTGAATGGACTGATTGTGGCGAAGACGTGTGGGGAAGTAGCAATACTCAATGGGTAAAAGCCTGCCTACGCAGGCTTTGTTTACATCGCTGTGACAAACTGTCGTCAAAGCTTTGCGTTCTGTATTACAACTTAACTTGCTGCAAATGACTGCGAGGATTGTAAGTACGGATAGCGCGGAGTTTTTCATAATATTCGCGCTCTTGTTGGCTGAGGTCTTTTGGGGGAGCGATCGCCACTTTCACCAACTGATCGGAACGTCCACCCTTGGGTAAGTGCCAACCTTTACCACGCAACCGCAAAGATTGACCAGAACGCACTCCAGCCGGCAGCTTGACATTAACCATGCCATCAGGTGTGGGGACATCAATTGACGCTCCCAAGGTGGCTTCATCTGGCGTAATTGGGATTTCACACACCAAATTATCCCCTTCAAATTGATAGAACGAGTGCGGCTGAAGTTCTACGCGCAAGTATAAATCGCCTCGTTGTTGATTGAAAGGATTAGGTTGACCTTTGCCGCGCAAACGCAGACGAGTACCGGATTTAGCGCCTGCGGGAATACGGACATCAATTGTTTCATTACCTAAACTGAAGCGTTTTTGGACACCGTGGAAAGCTTCGCCAAAAGTTAAAGCGATCGCAGCTTCGCTATCTTGTGCGGTAGCACCGGCACTTGCATCTTGAAAGCCAAAATCGCCAAAACCAGTTTGTCCATTTGTGGAAGTGCTGTAAGAATAGCTTTGTTGTCTAGTACGACTGCCTGTAGTGCCACCAAAACGTCCTAATAACTCATTAATAAACTCGTCAAAGCTGCCGTATTGACCGAAGTCAAAGTTGCCCATATCCACACCAGCACCACCAGAGGGAAAGCCTTGACCAACCTTATTCCAGTATTGACCGAATTGGTCATATTTTTTACGTTTGTCTGCGTCTGATAAAACTTCGTAAGCCTCACTAACTTCTTTGAAGGTTGCTTCTGCCTGTTTGTTGTCAGGATTGACATCAGGGTGATATTTGCGAGCTAGTTTACGAAAAGCTTGTTTAATTTCTTCTGGAGTGGCAGTTTTATTAACTCCCAAAATTCCATAATAGTCTTTAAAATCGGTTGCAGCCATCTATCAGCCTCCTGTAGAAATTCCCGTTAAGTTTTTATGTAAGATATGAGATAAGTTGTTTACCAGGTATAATGCCAAGCAAACAAACCATGATTTTAAATTAACAAACATTACCAAAAATCAAGTAGGGTTGTTCTTGGCTGTATGGGGGCAATTTCCACACCTTTTTCATTGGTGAAGTCACAATACCCAAACATACATCTGGTAGAAAATACGTAGAGACGTAGCATTGCTACGTCTCTTCGGTTCGGGCAACGCATAATTAAATTCTGGAGATGTCTAAACAAGGGTATCGCTACTTTGCACCTCCCGTACAGACGTTCCGACGTAGAGACGTTCCAATGGAACGTCTCTACTTTTAAATTATCGTTCCATCAGCAATCACGGCATTTTTCAGGACAACAACGATTCCGCTGCGGATGTAAAAGCCTTGACTTTCGCGTTCGGCTTCTTGCACGTTATCTTTGTTGATGATTTGCACATCACACCCTATGCTGGCGTTTTTGTCAATGATGGCGCGGCGAATTGTGGTGTTAGCACCGATACCCAAGGGAACTTCACCATTTTCACAATTTGAGTGTCTTTCGGCGAATGCTTGATAGTAATCGGCTCCCATAATTAAAGTATCTTCAATTACTGAACCAGATTCAATACGCGATCGCACTCCCAAAACCGAATGATCAATCCGGCAACTTTTCAGAATACAACCTTCCCCGATCATTGATTGGGAAATCTTGCAATCTAATAGTTTACTCGGAGGTAAGTAACGAGCGCGGGTATAAATTGGAGATTGCTCATCATAGAAGCTAAAAGGTGGCAGAGGTTGCTGAGTTAGTGCCAAATTAGCATCATAAAATGATTCAATGGTTCCAATGTCTTCCCAGTAGCCACCAAATAAATAAGCTTGAACGTTGTAATCTTTAGCGGCATCTGGAATAATTTCTTTACCAAAATCAGTGCTTTCTAAAGATTCTTTCAACAACTTGATCAAAACTTCTTTTTTAAAGACATAAATCCCCATCGAGGCAATGTAGGGTTGCTTTTGAGCCTGTTCTGGTGTTAAACCGAGTAGACTTGTATCAACGCGCATCTGATATAAGTCATCGCCTTTGGGTTTTTCGCTAAAATCGATTACTCTACCAGACTGATCGATTTTCATCAAGCCAAAATCCGAGGCACGGCGATCGTCCATCGGGATAACTGATAGAGTAATATCGGCTCCAGTATCTCGATGACGCTGGACAAACAGGCGATAATCCATCCGGTAAAGGTGATCCCCGGAGAGGATGAGAAATTCCTCTGCATTCCATTCTTGCAACAGCCAAATATACTGACGCACAGCATCCGCAGTACCTTGAAACCAATTGGGATTTTCCGGTGTTTGTTGTGCAGCTAGCACTTCTACAAATCCTTCATTAAAACCAGAAAAGTTATAAGTACGGGCAATATGGCGGTTTAAAGAGGCTGAGTTGAATTGAGTCAGAACATAGATTTTGAATATTTCTGAATTTATGCAGTTACTGACAGGAATATCTATTAAGCGATACTTTCCTGCTACGGGTACTGCTGGTTTAGCGCGTAATTTGGTAAGCGGATAAAGACGAGTACCCGCACCACCACCGAGAATGATTGCTAATACTTTTTTCACAAAATTTCTCCCAACTGCCTTTCAACTCTCACATACAGTTTAGGACTGTCTGAGACTGCTGGTAAGGGGGGATCGTATATTGTTCTTAGTTAACTTTACTCTCTGTTTCTAGTAATCAATGGGACAGGTTATCGCCGCAAAAGCGATCGCATGTATCAATTTGTGCTATTCAACTATAAAAGCCTCACAGGTTTCATCCCGTAGCGCTGATTAGCCAGATGCAATGTTTGCGATAGTTTCATATGCTCTACCCAAGGCTGATCAGACAATTGGGAAATAGCACTTGGAGACAGTGTTGCCGTGAATACATCTTTACCACTAGTAACTCCACTGACACCTAAATTTTCTAAAGTGGCAGTTTCAACATTTGAAACTGGCTTGGTATGGATAAAAACCTGCAAGCTGGGTTCTTCTGTGTTTTCAACGTCTTTAAGTGCCATAGACAGCGGGGCATCTAATTTCTGATAATTCATATTCGACGACTCCCAAGTAAAATGGTGAAAAGGTAGGTTTTTCCCTACGCTATATCAAATTACCAAATTTATCGGTCTTTAGCCCCTATCGTTATATAGACGTAATGTCATCCGTTCTACGTCTGATTACAGATTTCTCCAACGTATTGAGGTTAAGTGAGTTGCGAGTATGCTTCTCGGATAGCTGTTGCGATATTGCATTTCCTGTAGAATGCGGTTGGATAAATGATACTGTTTAGGGAAATGCGACAGTATTTGATATAGGTAATTGTTTGTATGTTTTTTGAAGACTTATTTACATCCTCATCAGAGGATAAATTTATTTCGCCTAACGTTCGCCGACCCCGTAAAGGAGTAATTATTGGTGCAGGTCAGGTAGGGATGGCTTGTGCTTATTCACTGCTAATCCAAAACATCTTAGATGAAATGGTAATTGTTGATATCAATCAGCACAAATTAGAAGGGGAAGTCATGGATTTACATCATGGACTACCCTTTGTTGAACCATCATTAATCAGGGCTGGAACTTTAGCTGATGGTGAGAATGCAGATATTGTCATTATTACTGCTGGAGCGAAGCAGAAGTCAGGAGAAACCCGTTTAGATTTAGTAAGTAGAAATGTAGAAATTTTTCAAAGCTTAATTCCAGAAGTTGTTAAATTTTGTTCAACAGCGATTTTGCTGATCATTACTAATCCAGTAGATATTATGACTTATGTCTGTCTCAAAATTTCTGGTTTGCCTAGTTCTAGTGTGATTGGTTCGGGAACAGTC
>CASBQA010000257.1 GCA_949127635.1 Nostocales cyanobacterium PMM_0069
ATCGTACGCTGGTCTTTGGTTTATTTATGACAGTGTTGGCAGCAAGTTGGGAAGCTGTCGTCAAGCTGCTGGAAAAAATCTTCAAGCATATCCTAGGTGAGGAAGCAGAACCAATCGCAGCGGCTCTTGGTGTCCTAGTGGTTGGTATAGGATTCGGGACTACACGCGAGAAGTTACAACACATAGCTGACCATTACTTCTTTCCGAAAAAAGCAGATTTCAGCAATAATTTGAGCGAGTTTTTGCCTGAGGCGCTCGCAACCATGCATAATTTATCAGACTTATTACAGGTGCTGGTCAACCGAACCGTAGAAATTACCCATGTCACTCATGGGGCAGTCTTCTTGTGCGATGGACATGTAAAGTTGCAAACTGCTGTGTGTAACATAACACCCATAGAGACTGAAGCTTTGGATTTGTCTGACTCTTTGCTGAAAAATATGCGAAAAGGTAAGGTAACTGCACGACCAGAAGACAGTACATTTCCACTAGTTGTACCGTTGACTCTACCAAGGGGGAAGGATCTGCAATTAATTGGGGTTCTGGCTTTAGGTCCGCGATTCGATGGGCGGGGGTACTCCCACGATGAGCTGTCGTCATTCAAGACCCTAGGTAGCCAAGCCGGAACAGCCATCTACATAGCTCGGATAAATATGGAAAATCAAAATCAACTCAAGAACCAAATTAATTCTCTTGAAGACAACATAGAAGTCATAAAAGCACAACTTGCTAGGTTTAATGGGCAGATACCTGAGTAAATAGTTACTCAAGGCGTGGATTGTTTTGTCTTTGAAAATCTATCTATGTCTTGGTGCTTTTAGCTTAATTTGAGAGATAAAATTAAACTTTTGTCTTCTGAAATAGGAGTTGTAAAGACGCGAAATTTCGGGTCTTTACAAAAGGAGCGGAGACAATACGCTGTAACATTTACTGGCTCTTTTGTCTTGGCGATCGTACAATCGCTTTAAGGCGATCGCCATCCAAAAATTAATAATTCCCGTGAAAAGTTAGGCAGTTGGTTCCTGATATTTGACTCCTCGTTTATTATGTCGGTAATTAGCAACGATCGGATAAACAATGTTGCGTAACCGATTGATCGCACCCACAGGACGATGCACTGCTAAACCATTCCCAGGAGAAAAACTGAGATTTTCCCCAAAGTCATCTTCTTTGGGAGAGTGAACGTTCTGATGCTTAACTGTCAGACGACCAACTGTAAAGAAGGGTGATTCTTCTTCATTCCAAGGAATAGTGGTATCATCAATGGACATCTCTGGGCTAGCCTGAAATTGGATTTGAAAATCCCAAAAATATTCAGCATCAGGCTTTGCTAGCGCTTGAATAATATCCTCTCGGTAGTAGTTGTCCTCTGAACCTGAGGCTTTGGCACCCTTAAGCTCGTTTTCTGGTCTGGATTCAAGAGGAAGTTGTTGATGAGGTGCTTGAGTGGAAACCGGAGTAAATCCAAACTTGATCACAGCCGGATATTCCACAGGAACTCGACCTGGTTGGGATGGGTCAAAATCAGGTTTTAGTCCCACAGAATACGCTGAAGCACTCCAATAGCGTTCTGTGAGCAAACTCTTGGGAAACCGTTTGAAACTGGTTTGTAAAAGATTGGATTCGTAGGGATGCAACTTTAGCCATAAGAGCACCAACAGCTTAAAAAGCGGAAACAATCCTGCTCGATAAATCGCCAAAAAAAAGCCGTAGAAGTCTTTGATAGTTCTAACAAAAAAGAGTTCGGTATTGTGGACAATAATATCTTGGGTTTTTAACTCGTGACTTTGCGGTAGTCGTTCTCCTTCTACGCCTATTATTTTTACAGCCATAGAGCGCGTATCACCTTCATAATCATTCTTGACTGAAAACGCACCACTAGCAAATCGTAGCCACACCGGATATTGTTTCGGTTTGGCAAATAAACCTTGTTTTAAGGAAATGGCAGAAAGTTGAGCTTCAGTTAATGAGGTGCGTTTCTTCAATTCTTGCTTAATTGCTGCTTCATCAAAGTCAAAGATTTCTAGAGTTCCTTGAACAGCAGCGTGAGTTTTCGCATGGGTATCTCTCTTCGCGGGTTGTTTATTCTCACCCCCGTAAAGATTTTCCATATTCTTTCTAACCAGCTCACTCATGAGAGCGCAATATTTGCTTTCGTCTTTTTCTGGATATTCGGTAAAGAGTTTCATTTTTTTTAGGTAGATAAACTGATTGATTTTCAGATGCGATCGCTTGTTTGCAGTTATTACTCACCCAGCTTCGATAATTGTTGGAAAAAATAAACTATTCAGATATTCGTAGTGGCATAGCAAGACTAAAACGGTGTAATAGAAAAACTGGGTTATGTTTATCAAATCTCAATATTTCAGAGATTTTTAATGCATTAATTTAGCCTTGCTACGCCATTACAGATTGGGATATTCCAATCTCTTAAAGGTTAAAAGTAACTTTGTACTTCTTGCCTGATGAAGGAACGTTACGATTAACTAAATCTGAGACAGTATTGGTATTTTGAATTATTTCCCAACCCACAGCAGAAAAAGTCTCTTTATTGAATATCTTGGGTGATAGTAAAGGATTAGTTAGCGCTTGAGAAAAGGCATCAATCCCAATTAAGCGTGCTACTAGGGAAGGAATAGTTGAATTTTCCCGCCCATCCTCGGCGTAAAGTCCCACAAAGAACTCAATATTATCAACATGACCATATAATTCTTTGAGTTTCTCTTGAGCAAATTCATTGCCGGTAATTTGCTCAAACCTAGTCACTCTGGGGAAACCACACAATTCCCGATAATCGTTGTAGCTTGCTAATTGTAGCTTTCGTCCCAATCTGATTGAAGGT
The DNA here is from genome assembly GCA_949127635.1 of Nostocales cyanobacterium PMM_0069. Lineage (GTDB taxonomy): Bacteria > Cyanobacteriota > Cyanobacteriia > Cyanobacteriales > Nostocaceae > Hassallia. Next base: position 2,843 of record CASBQA010000257.1, read on the forward strand.
AATTCAGTTAACTCAACCAATATATCAGGGGTGTTGAATAAACCAATTTTTGTACCGGCTTGGGAACAAGTTTCCTCCATCAATGCTCCCAATCCTTGATCGATGAACAACTTGTTGTTCCAAAGAGATTCAACAAGTTTGGTTGGCTTGCCGTTATAGTTAAAAGTTTCCGGAATTGCACTATGCCAACGATAAACAAAGTCAAACTCAATTGCCATATAATTGGGACGATGCCAACTTTCCTTAGTAAAAGCTTCCGGATCGGCAAATAATTTAAAGTGATAGGGAGTTATATGGTTAATGTACTCTTCCATGATTATTTTGAGAATAATCGCCATGAGAATATTTCTTGAGGTTTGGAAGAGCCGTTCATCATCCCAATCTGGATAATTGCTGGCTAATTCATCACAAAGACGATTATGCTCCCGGATACATAGAGTATTGAGCATGACATAGCCAATTTGCACATTTGCTCGTTCTACTCCCATCGCAAACAAATATTGCTTTTTATCTGGGGGCTGTCTTTTTTCATCATTGATAGGTTCATAAAGACCCTCAAATTGAGGGTCTACTTTACCCTGCGCTGGGTCAGCATAATAAAATAAAGGATATTCTTCTTCTACACCATCTTGGCGCTTGAGTTTCTGAGTTTTGAATTTACCTCCTTGAAAGGTTCTTAAAAGATGTGATTGTTTTCTGGTTAAACCATAAACATTACACAAATCAATCTCATGGTTGGAGGTATTTTTTAATTTATTATGGTGATCGAGGCGGAGAAAACTATCAGTAAACCACTGTACCCAATAGGGAAACAGCATAGTTGATTTAGGAGAATAGATGGTTTTACCATCTCTTTTATGGAATAAAACAGCTAGGTCTTCAACTTTGGGGAGATTTCCCTCAGCGTTTAACTTTGGATCTGGTGGTAGATGTCGTCCTGTATAAGTGCGATCGTTGAGTGATTCCCAGGAAGTATAAGTATCAGTTTTTTTCGGAATTTCCGTATCAGGAATATGCTCATCTAGAGTCATCATACTGTAGGGATTAGGACGAGTAGGAATTTTATAGATGAGACTGTTAATCAGAGTCTTATTAACTTTATGTTTGAGAGAATTATTGCTTTGGATAAATTCCCAAATCGGTTTAAAGTTGGTTAAAACGAATGTCTGAAGTTTGTTCTCAAACCCGTCTTTGGATGTGTCTCTTTTGGTAGTCATAATTTTTACCTTTCCTTTTTTCAAATTTTGTATTCAATGTACCCTAAATTTGTCTGCTTAAGTTGCCCAATTCATTCAACTTAAATCAGTTTGTCGATAATCTTTTGTAGATTCTTGGGTCGATAGTCCTTGCGACTTTTCAAACGCTCAATCGTGGTTTCATGAATATCTTCAATGGCATCGCCGACATCACGAAGCTTAATTCCTGCCAATTTAAAGAATCCAATATCGTTTTTAAAGTCACATTCATAATTGGGGTTAATGCCTGTCAGAATCTTACTTGGATCTAAGTCAAGCCCTAATCCCAGAACACCGATGGAATCAATCATCCACTGTAAGGCAGCATCTGATAAACCCCTATTTTCTTCAGTTCCACCGCCAACGCAACCATGCGATCCTGGAAACCACTTTTGAATCACCCGCTGCTTTTCAGCGTCAGGATGTTTTTTCATGGGAGTTACATCAAAGACTTCACGGATTTCGTCGATCGCCACAGCGTGCAATGCATTCTGAATAAATTTGTTTAAAGTAGTGTCATGGAATCTGTAGCGCTTATTCAGTTCTTCGTGCAACTTCCTAAAGGCGGGTAATCCAGGAATACCCAGGGCACCAACGGTGTCAAAACAACCGAGCAAAGTGATAGGGACGCGATCGCCGTAAGTTTCACGGTATTCCGTTGCTTCCTTATCTCTGGGTTTTACACCCCGCTTACGGTAAAGCTCGTAAGCTTCATGTGCTTTGGTGATATGGGGACGATCTAAAAGACCAGAGCAATAGATCATCCCCGCTAGACTCCTAACTGTGTAAGCACCGCGACTGAAGCCGAATAGATAGATTTCGTCACCATCAACATAGTTGAGACTAAGAAATCGGTAGCAATCTTCTATATTTTTATCGATTCCTAGTCCAGTAGCTCCACCTAAAATCTTTGGACCCTCGGTTCCAATGCCCTCGTCATAAAATATGACCTGTGTAACTCCGTCACGGGCGATCGGTTTGACGGATTGAGCCAGCTTAACCACATTGCTTGGGCAAGGACTAGTTAAGTTTTGCCAGGTTCCATCACAGCATACAACAAGACGTTTCATAGTTATATATTCACAGTCTGTGAGTAATTAAATCAACTTTTTCTCGAAATGTGGGTTCGGTATAGAGCCAAAACTAACGTATTAAAAAAATATTAACATATGTCTGTCACACACCAATTGTGGACGTTTTAGCGCTAAAGCGCTGACTACGGTATTTCACGTTTCAAATTAGACTTTTGTTTTCGGAAATAGGCGACGCTTGCGCCGATTTTCAGATATTTCTCCTCGCAGTGGTACAACTTCAGCTTCACTACTTTCGCGTGCTACCCTAATTAACAACCCAATTGCTAATAAACTAGCAATCATGGAATTACCACCATAACTAAACATCGGCAAAGGTAAACCGGTTGTAGGCAATGCACCAGTAGTTACACCAATATGCAGAAATGATTGTCCTACCATCAAAATTGTCACACCGATCGCTACTAATCGATGCACTGGATTTGTCGCTTTCAGCGCAATGATTAATCCCAACGTTGCGAATATACCTAAAATTACTAGCAAAGTGATACCACCAGCAAAGCCAAATTCTTCTGAAAATACCGCAAAAATAAAATCGGTGTCCTGAATTGGCAAATAAAACAGCTTTTGCTGTGAAAGTCCAAATCCACTACCCCAAGTTCCCCCAGAACCCACTGCCAGCAAGCTTTGTACCAGTTGGTAGCCATCGCCAGTTGCATCTGCCCAAGGGTTGAGAAAGGACATCACTCGCTTGCGTTGATACTCTTTGATGCTAATACTGATAACTGCCAAAAGTATTCCACCAACTGCTGTTCCTCCCAAATATTTATAAGGTAAGCCAGCTGCTAAAGCAATTAGCCAAATTGTCATACCGCAAAGTGCGGTTGTACTTAAGTTAGGCTGGGCTAAAATTCCCAAAATTATCAAACCAAAAACACCCAGCCAGGTGAAGCGAATTCGCCAACTTATTCGTTCCCACTGACCAAAAAGCCTCGCACTTTGCAGCACTAAAAAGGGTTTAATTAATTCAGAAGGTTGAATGGGAATTGGACCTAAAGCTAGCCAGCGAGATGCGTCAAAAGCTTTTCTTCCTAATCCTGGTATCAGGGTAACAAAAATTAATACCAAAAACAAAAAGACAAACCAATGGGATATTCCTAATATCTTCCGCAAAGGTAAATTAACAATGATGTTTAATATTATTAATGCCACGAATACCCACAGCAATTGACGCTTAAAGTAGTACAGTCCATCATTATGACGAGCGTCAGCTACAGGATAGGATGCTGAGAACAGCATTATCAAGCCAACAAACAGCCAAATCAATGTTAACCAGCGCAACAACCGTGCCTCTAAAGCCCAAGTAGAGACGGAATTATCAAAAATTGGTATCAGACGGCGTAAATTCACGTTCGGTACAGGTAAAAAGTTAAAAGAAGCGGAGCGTCTCTACAGAGTTTTGAAGAGTGGAGTGAGAAATATAACTCCGCTCATCAAAACTTATAACTCATAATATGGTGTACTGTTTTTGAAGAGTGCGATCGCACTCTTCAGGTACACTCAAAGATGCACACTCGTAAACGGTATTGTAGCCTGCGCCGCCTACTACTAGATCAGCTACGGCTTTTACTCGGCGCTATAATTTGCAACAATCATTCACCTGTATTCGCATGTATTGTTATAACTTGTTTCATCTATAGCTGAAAATTTCTATGACTCCTCACGAAAGTGACGCAAAACAGACTTCTGCATCGTCGAAAATATGGCGTAATTTGCAGGAAAATCTGACGTTAATAGCGATCGCCTTATGTCTTGCCTTCTTAATCCGCACATTTATCGCCGAACCACGCTACATACCCTCTGATTCTATGTTGCCAACTTTATTTACAGGCGATCGCTTGGTGGTGGAAAAAGTCTCTTATAAATTCCACCCACCCAAAACTGGGGATATCATCGTATTTCAGCCACCGGCAGAACTGCAACGTCGCGGATATCCCAAAGACCAAGCTTTCATCAAGCGCGTCATTGGTGAACCCGGTGAAGTAGTTAGCGTAGCCAAAGGTAAAGTCTACCTCAACGGTCAACCTCTCCAAGAAGACTACATTGCTGAACCACCAAATCAGCCATTTCTACCCGTGATAGTCCCCAAAGATGAGTTTTTTGTCATGGGAGACAACCGTAACGATAGCAACGATTCTCGTTACTGGGGGTTTTTACCGAGAAAAAATATCATTGGTCGAGCAATTTTCCGGTTTTGGCCCTTTGATCGCATTGGATTGATTTAACTTACAGCATTGCGTTGTGGTTAAACACACGTAGAGACGTTCCACACTGAACGTCTCAGAGCGGGTTTTGGGTTTTACCCATGTACCTCCTAAAGAGTGAAATTTGCTGTATGTATCTGAAGTGCCTACCGTTAGATATAAACTCAAACAACACTAAGTAAACCATTTGGCTGATGTCGCTCCAAGCCTTGAGATCGAAGATTGTCTATTAGGAACAAACACCATTAAGGATAGACTTCGTGGATATCAACAGACGAGATTTCCTTTATACAGCTTCGATTTCAGGTTTGGCAGCAGGTTTGGCAGCTTCGGAAGGTTTTCTCAGTCCACTTTTCGCTGCAACACCGCAACAGACAACCAGAAACGGTGATATGATTTACCGCACACTGGGACGCACAAAAGAGAAAGTCTCTGCCATCGGTTTGGGTGGTCATCATATCGGACGGCAAAAAGACGAGCAAGAAAGTATTAAAATTATCCGCAGTGCGATTGATCGTGGAATTAATTTCATGGACAATTGCTGGGATTACCATAACGGTGGTAGCGAAATTCGCATGGGTAAGGCGCTAAAAGACGGCTACCGCCAAAAAGTCTTTTTGATGACCAAAATTGATGGTCGCACGAAAGAATCTGCTGCCAAGCAAATAGACGAGTCTCTGAAACGTCTACAGACAGATCGTATCGATTTAATGCAATTTCATGAAGTTATCCGTTTAGAAGACCCAGACCGGATTTTTGCCCCAGCTGGTGCAGCAGAAGCAGTGCTAGAAGCGCAAAAGGCAGGTAAGGTTCGCTACATTGGCTTTACAGGACACAAAGATCCCTTGGTTCACCTGAGAATGCTAGAAGTTGCTGCTCAAAATAACTTCCATTTTGATACAGTGCAGATGCCACTTAATGTTATGGATGCCCATTTCCGTAGTTTTGAGCGTGCAGTTTTACCCAAGTTGGTACAAAATCAAATCGGTGTGCTGGGTATGAAATCAATGGGCGATCAAATTATTCTTAAAAGTAATACAGTTAAGCCTATTGAATGCCTTCATTACGCAATGAACCTGCCTACTTCAACTGTAATTACAGGGATTGACAGTATGGAAATTCTCAACCAAGCATTTGAGGCAGCACGCACATTTAAGCCGATGAGTCAAGAGCAAACCGCAGCTTTGCTGGCAAAAACTGCTAAAGTTGCTGCCAAAGGTGAGTACGAATTATTCAAGACGAGCAGCCAATTTGACGGTACAGCGAAGAATCCGGAGTGGTTGGGGTAGCTAGTACCGCTTCTTTGGAAGTCAAAAGTCAAAAGTCAAAAGTCAAAAAGCTTGAAATACAAGGTTTTTGGCTTTTTTGAATGGTAGCTTTATTTACGCCGACTTGTACTAGTACAAAGATGAAATTTGCAAGTTTGACCATCTGATGCTCAACGATGACCTTCTGAGGCTCAACGATGACGTTCTGAGGCTCAAGTTTGATGGTTATATATACCCGTAGTAAGCGATTTATCGCTTATTTTAAGCACTAAAGTGCTCACTACGGGCTTCAAGTTACGTTTGTTGTGACTTTAAAATCTGAGATAATACATTAATTGCGCGATCGCTTCACCAGATAAATTCAACCTTTGTTGAAAATCTACTAAGTTGCGATAATATCCGGCTGATAAACGATTCTCTACTATCACTTCAGCTAAAGACATATCTATAAAAGGAATTTTGACTAGATTCTCAACCGTTGCCATATTAATATTAATTTGCGTCGGATTTCCTAAAGCTTCGTCGTCATAATAACTAAAATCCAGAATCAGCTTTAGTGGTTCTAGTCGCGGTGCTGGTATGCTTAAAGCAGCGGCAATATCTTCAATACAGTAAAATTTCACACCAATCCGTGAAAGTTCGACAAGCGATCGCGCTTGATGAATCGATAAACCCGGTAAACGTAACCAATCATCAACAGTTGCTTGATTCGCATCAATGCGGATACCCAATTGTGCAGCGATCGCAATTTCTTCTCCAGATTGTAGTCGATAATAGCGATCGTTCAGCAGGCGCGATCGCAGTTTTTGCAACCTGGGATTCAAAGGTAGCCAATTGTGCATTATTTTCCCACTTTTCAGGTAATCTGATCTAACAATTGGCGGCGTTTTTGCTCAAATTCGTACTCAGAAATTAACCCTTCTTGGCGAAGAGCGTCTAAGGAACGCAAAGCTTCAGCCATAGCTGTGATCTGATTGGTATTCGCTTGTACATTTTTAACCGCTGACTTACCTAAATTAAAATTACGATCAAAAGCTTCTTCATCTTGCGTTAAATACCAAACTCCCTCAATTGCGCTAGCTACCTTGGGAATCGGTGTCCACGAAAGGAACACATATAACAAACCCCATAAAGGTTGTCCCAAATAAAATTTATGTAATCCCGAAATTGTCAGCGTGCCAGAAAAAGCTAAAATGGCAGCTATGCTTCGGCTTTTTCGCTTAATTAACATATTCCCAATTAATTTATCACTACCATGCTACAATGTAAATACATATTTAGTCACACAAAAACAAGCATTTGAATACAATGCTTATTTTAGACTTTACTCGCTTCAAATTCCCATAGCTGAAGAACTTGGAGAAATATCTGCACAATAATAAGTGAGAGTTTTTCAGCAAGCGATCGCTCTGAGAACGAAAGCGAGATATTAATTACAGCACCCTATCGCTTTAATTGAATACACGTAGAGACGTAGCAGTGCTACGTCTCTACAAGGAGAGGGGTTTTATATATGTAATTTACCTGAAATCTTAATCATTTCATAAATCTTATTCTCAAAAAACCCATTCTGACCTTAAGTTATTGGACAGCAAGAAAATTTTTTCAAGTCAAGTGTTGAAATTTCGGTAAAAAACCGTACTCAAACCGAAGCTTCATCTCTAGATTAGTTCCCTAGACTAAAATTAGACTATGAAGGCAAAAGTATACGCGCTCTGAGTGTTTTAACTCAGTTGAAGATAGGAAAAAATGGGATTCTTTGATTCTGATATAGTTCAGCAAGAAGCGAAGCAGCTATTTGAAGATTATCAAGCCTTGATCAAAATTGGCAACAATTACGGCAAATTTGATCGCGAGGGTAAAAAGCTGTTTATTGAACAAATGGAAGCGATGATGGATCGATATCGCATTTTTATGAAGCGCTTCGAGCTATCAGAAGATTTTATGGCGCAAATGACTATGGAGCAAATTAAAACACAGTTAGGTCAGTTTGGCGTCACCCCGCAACAAATGTTTGACCAAATGAACCTAACTTTACAACGGATGAAAACCGATTTAGGAAAGCAGGTTTAGAGAAGTTGGTGGGTGGTTGTTGGTTGTTAGTGGGAGCGTGATTAGTTGTTCCACTATCCACTATCCACTATCCACCATCCACCATCCACCATCAACTAATTCTCATTCTCATTCGATTTGGGTCGAGGAAACTGTGATGGAGACTTGAAGTTCTCTACAGGTGTATTCTTCAACGCTTTGAGCATAAAATCGCGCCAAATCGGTGCTACCATCACACCACCTGTAGCACCACTTGCTAATTGCCTATTGTCGTCTCTACCCACCCAAACAGCAGTCGTTAATTGTGGCACAGTACCGACAAACCAAATATCCTTTTCTGAGGAAGTTGTTCCCGTTTTCCCAGCAGCAGGACGATCAATCGCTGCATGTTTGCCGGTACCGCTTTCAATAACCGATTGCATCACATTCAGAATTGCCGCTGATGCCCAAGGATCGAGGACTTGCTGAGGTTTGGGCGTGTTATCTAGCAATACATTACCACTACTATCAGTCACGCGCACAATTATGGTTGTTGGCGATTGCCAGCCATAATTGGCAAAGGTTGCATAGGCACTTGCCATTTCCAGAGGTGTGACACCGATCGCACCTAGAGGCAAAGAACTCACCGGTTCCATCGGACTCATAATTCCTAAAGTGCGGCAAGTTTCGATAACTTTATTCATCCCTACGGCTTTGCCAACCTTAATTACGGGGATGTTGCGAGACTGGGATATGGCAGTGCGAATTGACATCGCACCCGAAAAGCCACCATCATAGTTTCTTGGATAGTACCAACCGTTACCATCTCGGTAGCTAACTGGAGCATCTACTATCGTCGAGTCTGGTCCAAACTTACCGCTAGCAAAACCTGTATAGTAAACAAACGGCTTAAAAGAAGACCCAGGCTGACGTTGAGCTTGAGTTGCCCGGTTAAATTCACTGGTTTTAGCATCCACACCACCCACCAGTGCTTTCACAAAATGGGTGCGGGGGTCAATTGCCACCAATGCCATTTGATTCTTATATAACCCCTCACCCAAAAGGGTTTCATGCCACTTACTGACAGTTTGCTCTGCCATGCGTTGAAAGTCAGCATCAACAGTTGTCTGTACCCGCATCCCACCTTTGATGAGTGCGTCACGTCCAAACTTCTTCGCCAACTCTTGCGACACCGCATTGGTAACATAAGGTAAAGCGCTACCTTGAAACGACCTGATTTTACCAAGTTTAATTTCTTGCTTCAGCGCTTCGTCGTAATCGTCCGGGGTGATCCAGTTCAATTCCCGCATCCGTCCGAGGACTTCCTTTTGTTTTTGCTTTGCCTTAGCCATGCTGACAAAGGGGCTGAATTCTTCTGGTGCTTGAATCAAACCCGCCATCATCGCCGATTCACCGATAGTTAAACTTTCGGCGGATTTGTTGAAGTAACTGCGAGCTGCGGTTTGCACACCATAATTATTATGACCCCAATACACTTGATTGAGGTACATTTCCAAAATTTGGTCTTTGGTGAGAATTTGCTCTAGACGAATCGCTAGAACTGCCTCGGCAATTTTACGAGTAAAAGCACGCTTTTGAGACAAAAATAAATTTTTCACCAACTGCATGGTGATGGTGGAACCACCTTCTTTGACTCCACCAGCCACCCAGTTTGTCACCACGGCACGTCCAACCCCAGTGGGGTTAATTCCATGATGATCGTAGAAGTGACCATCTTCGCTTGCCAATACCGCCCGTTTTAAATTTGGCGAAATTCTATCTAACGATACGACTTCTCGGTTAGCTTCACCGTGAACACTGGCTAATAATTTACCTTTAACGTCATAAATGTAAGTAGTTTCTGATGGAAAAAAGTTACGTAATTGTCTCACATCAGGCAAGTTCCGGAAACTAATGGCTAAACCCACTAGTCCTCCCGCGACAATCGAACTTGTTAGCATGGTCAGGGATAAAAGAGTGCCGCCAGTTACCTGACCTACTCCTTTGAAAAAGTTAAAACCTGATGATGCCTGAGCTTGCGGCTGTTTTTCTTCAAAAGTCCTAGACGACACGGCGATTCCACTTCCTCACTTGTAAATATAACTGTAATTTATTCGGCGAAGCAAGGCGGTTATTTTTTTGCAATTATAGTAGTTTGGCAGATCGTTTAGATGACAAATTGCCAGTGAAAATAACTAACTCAACTTCTAGCAATGCAAAGCATAACTAATATTCAGTCTTCTAGTATGGCGCAAAATTTTTTTTGGCTACATCGTGGTTTAACGGAAATTTTCCCACAACCGAGTCATGCTGACAGTGAAAGTGAAAGTTTAGAAAAGCTTTTGGCAACCACAGACCGACCTTTAAGGGTAAAATTTGGAATTGATCCTACAGGAGCGGAAATTCACTTAGGTCACAGCATTCCTGTGCGGAAACTGCGAAATTTTCAAGATGCCGGTCACACAGCAGTGCTGATTATTGGCGATTTTACAGCTCGCATTGGCGATCCGACTGGTAAATCTGAGGTACGACGCCAACTGACAGAGGTAGATGTAGCGCAAAACGCCCAAACTTATCTTGACCAAGTGCGTCCGATTTTAGATTTTGACACACCAGGGAGATTAGAGGTACGTTATAACTCCGAATGGCTCTCTAAACTTGACTTAGGGAAAATTTTGGAGTTACTTGCCACGATGACGGTGGGGCAGATGCTAGCAAAAGAAGGCTTCGCCGAACGTTATAAGAAAGAGAATCCTATTTTCCTTCATGAGTTCCTCTATCCATTAATGCAAGGTTATGATTCTGTGGCAGTGCAAGCTGATGTGGAATTAGGGGGTACTGACCAGAAATTTAACTTGGCTGTTGGGCGAGATTTACAACGTCATTTTGGGCAAAGACCGCAATATTGTGTACTGTTGCCTATTTTAAACGGTCTTGACGGTGTACAAAAAATGTCTAAATCTTTAGGTAATTATGTCGGTTTATCAGAACATCCATCACAGATGTATCAGAAGCTGCAACAGGTTCCCGACCATTTACTGGAAGATTATTTTCAACTGCTGACGAATTTACCTTTAGACAAACTACCAGAAAAGCCACGCGATCGCCAGCAACTTCTCGCTTGGGATATTGTTCAACAATATCATGGCGAAACTGCCGCGAATGAAGCTAGGGAAGCCGCAAAAACAGGTGGACAAGCTGGTGCAGTCCCAGAATTTTCGTTATCACAGGTGCAATTTCCCGCTAAGTTATTTTCTATCCTCAATGTTAGCGGTTTGTGCAAAAGTGGTGGAGAAGGACGGCGAAAAATTCAAGAAGGTGGGGTGCGTTTAAATGGCGATCGCATTACCTATATTGATACTACTTTCGATTCGCTGGCTGATTTAGAAGGTAAGGTTTTGCAAGTTGGCAAAAATAAGTTTGTCCGTTTAGTGCCGTAAATTAAGGGTGAAACCACAAATGACCACTTCAGAGCGGATTATAGTTCCCTTAGATGTGCCAGATGAAGATAGTGCGATCGCTCTAATAAACAAACTTGAGCAAGTCACTTTCTTCAAGGTTGGTTTAGAGTTATTCACCAGCACTGGACCGAAAATTCTCGATTTGCTCAAATCCCGCCAAAAGCGCATTTTCCTGGATTTGAAGTTTCACGACATCCCCAATACAGTCGCCGGTGCTTGTCGCAGTGCAACTCGTTATGGTGTGGATTTGCTGACAATTCATGCTACATGTGGAACAGATGCGCTCAAAGCAGCTTCCGAAGCAATACAAGAAGAAGCCGCAAAAGCCAATATTAAGCCGCCAAAGTTAATTGCGATCACTTTGTTGACAAGTATTTCTTCTCGGCAATTGGCGTTTGATTTGAAAATTCCTTTAGAATTGCCAGAATACGCCCTTGCAATGGCGTTGATGGCTCAAGAAACTGGTTTAGATGGGGCAGTTTGTTCGCCGCAAGAGGTAGCACAATTACGGCAAACTTGCAAGGATAATTTTTTGTTAGTTTGTCCAGGAGTTAGACCAACTTGGGCAGATAAAGGAGATCAAAAGCGATCGCTCACACCAGCACAAGCGATCGCCTCTGGAGCCGATTATCTCGTAATTGGGCGCCCAATCACCGCCGCTACCGATCCACAGTTAGCGTGGTCGAGAATTTGTGAGGAGTTAATAACTGTATCCGGGTAGTTAAATTAAAACGTAATTAGCGGCTAAATCCGCTAATTATTAGACATAGACGTAAAAATTAATTATGCGTTGCCGAAACCCTTGTAGAGACGTAGCAATGCTACGTCTCTACATCTTTTTTGGAAATGTCCATTAGACAAAGAAGGAATTACAAATGTTAATCAAATTCAAGCAATTAGATGTCCAACCGGGACAACGTATACTACTAAAAGATGTCAGTTGGCAACAATTTGAAGGCATTTTAGAAGAATTAGGCGAAAAACGTGCTTCCAGGGTTGCTTATGATAAAGGAACGCTTGAAATTATGTCACCACTACCCGAACATGAGATTAATAAAATCTTTCTGACTAACTTTGTAGAAATTCTTCTGGAAGAATTAGATATTGAATTTTTACCTTTAGGCTCAACCACTTTCAAAAATCAATTAATGAGCCAAGGGATTGAACCCGATAACTGTTTTTACATTCAAAATGAAGCAGCAATTCGTGGGAAAGATAGACTTGATTTAACAATCGATCCTCCCCCAGATTTAGCGTTAGAGATTGATGTTACGTCCCGCACTCACCCGAAAATATATGAAGCGTTGGGAGTACCAGAGTTATGGTGCTTTGAAAAAGGTAAGTTGAAAATTAATATTTTACAAGATGGTAAATATATTGAGTCTTCATCCGGAATTTTTCCCAATTTACCTCTTCAGGAAGTCATTCCTGAATATCTGCAAAAGTGCAAAATTGAAGGGAGAAATAAAACGATGAAGGCTTTTCGCAATTTGGTGAGAGACTGGACTTTAACTTAAAATTTAGTACTCTTGAACTTGTTGAAAGCTAAACTCAAGCAGAGCGATCGCATTCATTATGTTTTTTGTCTCCCTGTCTTTATCGTTACATTTTCTTTCCTCGTTCCCCGTCTCAGAAACATTATATATGAGGCAGCAGCCTACAGTAGGCATTCCCCGGCAGAGCCAGGAAACGAGAAAGCCCTCTGACAGTGGTTCTCAACCTATACGGAGAAGGGATACAGGCAAGGAAAAATCTTTTTGTTCAGAGCAAAATATAGAAAATTTAATTACTCCCTTAATGCGGGATTTACCTAGTTATGCTAATCGTGCCAGTCAACGCGCTCGCCGTTTGAAAAGAAAAACTGACGTTTACAGTTATATGTCTGTGGCAGGAAAACCTGATTTTACTCCCCTGCCTCTAAACTCTGGTATAAATACTACAGATGCGCCAAAAAGCTCTGATGAAAAAGTTGAGCAAGTGTTTTTTACTACTTTAGAGCGACAATACACAGGTGGGCGATCGGTGCAATTACAAGAATTCCACTGGCTGTTTTTAACGAAAAGCAAAAGTGGTTGGCAAATGGTAACGATGTTTTCGCAAATTGGATCGTATCCAGTTACCAAAAATCAGCCAACACCCCCACGGGATAGCAGTAATGGTACTGTTGCTCAAGGAATCAATGCTTGGCTGCGAGATTGTCGAGCAGGAAGTATACGTATCAGTTCGGCGAATTAGAGAGCGTGACAATCCAAAGCTTGACATTAGCAGGAGAAAACAATGGTTAGTAGCCTTAAGGAACTTTTTAACGAAGCAGAACTGGCTGATGCAGACGACCCAGAGGAGAAGTTTATCAGTAGCGGCGTGAGTTGGCAAATGTATGAAGCGCTACTAATTAAATTAGAGGATAACTTTCATTACCGTGTCACTTATTTAGATGGAATATTAGAAATTGTGTCGCCATCAATCAGACATGAAAGCATCAAAAAACGTTTGGCTATTTTACTAGAGCGCTATCTCTACAAGAGGCGAATACACTTTAAACCTATGGGAAGTTCTACCATTAAAAAACAACTTTTAAAAGCTGGGGCAGAGCCGGATGAATGTTACTGTATTGGAGAAGCAAAGAATATTCCAGACTTAGCTATAGAAGTGACTGTTACCAGTGGTAGCATTGACAAGTTAGAAATTTATCGACGCTTGGGAGTGACGGAGGTTTGGTTTTGGGAAAGCTCAAGGCTCAAACTTTACCGCAAAAGAGAAGAAGAACCTTCAAAGTTCTTGCAAACCAATGGCTACGAACAAATTGACACGAGCGAGGTATTGCCAGAACTTAACATTTCTTTACTGGAAAAATGCACTTTGATTTCAGACGATATCCAAGCAATTGACGAATTTGAGCAAGGTATCGGTTAAAAAATCATCAGGCTTGGTCGCAACCCAGATTTCAGTTAGTAAGAAGCACCTAGCCCTAGCGATTAGAAATCGCAGCTATACAAACGAAGTCCGCGCAGGCGGACTAAGGTCAAATTAAGGCTTCTAACCTGCGTAGGCAGGTTTTGTCTGTGTAGCCGCGACTTCTAGTCGCCTGGTGCAAGATGTGAGGCAACCTAAAAACATAAACTATGGGATTTGAACTAGATCATATTTTCGTTTGTGTTGAACCAGAAGCACCTGAGGGTGAATTTATCAAAGGCTTCGGATTTCAAGAAAGTAATCGTCGTACCCATATAGGTCAAGGCACTGCAAACGTTTGCTTTTTATTTAATAATGCTTATTTAGAGTTACTTTGGTTGAGAGATATCAATGAGATCCTCTCAAGTGTGGTTCGTCCTTTGGGTTTGTGGGAGCGTTGTTGTTGGGGAGAAACTGAAGCTTGTCCATTTGGTATTTCGCTTCGCTCAGATGTACCCGGTTCTCTAGAATTGCCATTTGCTACTTGGAATTATTACGCGCCTTATTTGCCAGAAAATACCTCATTTTCCATCGCTGCTAACAGTGAAAATTTATCAGAACCGCTGATTTTTATGTCACGAGTTAGCCGAAAGATTTCAACTTCGCCGTTAAAACGTGGATTATTG
>CASBQA010000258.1 GCA_949127635.1 Nostocales cyanobacterium PMM_0069
ACAGTTCGTGGCTTGAAAATTGTTAACATCAAACCAACACCTTTAATGTCAATCATCGGACCATATACGAGGAATGCTAATAAAGAACCACTGGTAAATGTGGAGGCAAAAGATAGGGCAAAGAATGAATCGACTGTGGAACAAATTGATACAACAGCCGCTAATATCAGCATAGTAGTGATTGAGCTAACCGGACCCGCACCCAAACTTAGTATTAAGTCACGGGGGGCTAACACTTGAATTACTGCGGCGATCGCACTGCCGATAACCATCACCGCACCCAATTCTCGCAATTCTTGGACGATATTATCTAGCAATAGCCGTAGTTTATCTTTTAGCGGTTTGTTGGGGCTAGAAGTTGCCTCAGTTCCCTGCATTAAATTACTATCTATCCTAATGCTTGAGCCGGCTTTTCCTCCTAAAAAATAAGTCCCTGACTGTAATAAACCAGAGGAAGTTGCTTGCGAACGATGATTTCGCCGTTTGGGTTCTGGTTTGCGTGGTGGGTTAAACTTCAAATAACGAGCGATCGCTGGTTGCAAAATCGGACTCAAATCTTTCTGAAAACTAAAGACAAACCCGATTATCGTGGCAATTAATAGCGAAAACACGACTCGTAACACCACTATTTCTGGTTGATCTCGAAATGCTGTCCAAGTTGCCCAAATCACAACCGGATTAACAGTTGGTGCTGCCAGCAAAAAACCAATTGCCACAGGTGTAGGTACTCCTTGCATCAGTAACCGTCGTGCTACTGGCACGTTGCCGCACTCACACACCGGAAACAAAAAGCCGATCAAACTCCCGGCAAACGCACCCAACAGCGGATTTTTTGGCATTATTGCCACCAATTTGCGCTCATCAACAAACAATAACAGCAAACTGGAGAACAATACCCCTAGCAGTAAAAACGGTATCGCTTCTACTAGCAGACTAAGAAATAGGGTGAAACCATTGTTCAGTTGATTCATGTGTGTCGCTGATCAAAGCGGTGTGAATTTTCAGGTGATCCCCAGCTATTTTATCGAAATGGGGATCAAAAACAGATAGAAATCATTAAACATTACTTAAACAAAGTTGGGGGAGCAGGGGGAGAAATATTTCTTCTTTCTTACCCCTTTCCCCCTCTTTTTCATGAGGTTATAGTTGTGCTAGATTGGTTGAGTTTCAAAATGGTTCCCATTCTAAGCGTAACTACGTAATTTTATATATAATGCATCTTTAAACACTTACAGTAATTTGTCTAGATTGAGTGTTAACTTCAACGTATCTTCATCAAAAATTTACAGTTTTTAAACAGAAGCGCAATTTTTTCCTATATGCGATCGCCTCACTAGTCGAAAATGTTTGCATAAATACCCATAAGAGGCAGCTAAATATTATAAAGTGAACTACCTACACTGCCTGATTACAGGTCAGTGTAGGCTTCCCAATTCATTGGGGATTGCCTCGGACTTCATGGATTTTTTACGTCCAGAAGACTTTGGTCTTACATCCCCTCCAAGGGCAGAAGCGCTAGTTCCTAACGCCCAAAGTCGCAATCCTTCATTTCTAATATTCACCGCAGCGTTAATGTCTCTATCATGCTGATGAAGGCAGTGTGGACAATCTACAAACCTTAACGATAATGAATCATATCCTTTTTGGAGTATTGGGATTGGCAGTAGAGTTTCACTACAAAGCTGAGAAGATGGGAAGAAACGACCTATTTCTTGATAGGCATGACCAAACCTCTCGGATTTGTATTTGAGCATGGTTTGAAACATTCCCCAACAAGAGTCACTTATTGCTTTTGCCAAGTTGGGATTTTTAACCATGTTCTTAACTGCCAAATCTTCCACACAGATAACTTGGTTTTCGTATGCTATTTTGCGAGATAGCTTGTGTAGAAAATCTTCTCTTACTCTAGCTATTTTGCTAGAGACTCTGGCTACTATTCGTTTAGCTTTGCGACGTTTGTTAGATGTATAGGCTGTTTTCTTGGCTAATTTCTTCTGTTTGCGTTTTTTGTTCTTTTCTAGTTTGGCTAATTGTTTCTTAGGAAGGTCATACCTTGACCCCTCCGAAGTTATAGCAAAGTTTTTCAGTCCCAAATCAATACCAATAGCGTCACGGATAGCGACTACTGGATTATCGTTTTGATTAAACAGAATAGAAGCGTAGTATTTACCATCTGTATTCCTGGATATAGTTACAGTAGTGAATTTAGCATCACGTATTGCCTTGTGAAATACGGTTTTCACTCTTCCCAAATTACCGGGAAATTTAATTACAGAATCTTCTGGTATTAGTTTTACGTTCTGGGGATATTGAATAGATTGTTTACCATGTTTAGATTTAAAGTTAGGGAACTTAGCCCGACCTTCAAAGAAATTAACAAATGCGCTTGAAAGGTTAAATGTAACCCGTTGTAGAACTTGACTATAAGCAAGTCCCAACCATTCATATTCTTTCTTTAACCCAGGAAGCAACTTATCCATTGCAGCTTTAGAAAGACCTTTTCCTGTTTCTTTGTACGCGACAGTAGTGAAATTAAGCATATAATTCCATAACCATCGGGTATTACCAAAACATTGCGCCAAATAGGCTTCTTGCTCATCAGTGGGATAGATTCTAACTTTAATTGCTCTATACATGGTGAGACCACTTGGCGGTTGCCTGTACCGTCCCGCCAAAGTGGCGAACCCGAAGGGTATCGACTTACCGTGTTCAGTTATTCATGATAACACATACTTGGGATTATCAAAAACAAAATATTTTGTTCGCTTCGTCGCCGTAGCCTTAGAAAGTTTTCGCTACGCTCAAATATGGTCAGACTACACTCCTCAACTCACGCGCATTCATCACGACACTGAATGGAGTACCATTTCAGTGTGAGCCTTCTGCTGTTTAAAGTAAAAATTAAGAATCAGTCAAAGAATTTCAGGCAGACGAGCCCAGACTCTGTACGCGCTACGCCGCACTGTTGCAATGCGATCGGCTATTCTCATCATCAAGGGGACACATTGAACCGAGTAAGCAGCTAACGTCAAAAATTATTTCTCAGCATTTTCTCAGCAGATTTATCGTGTATTTTTAATATTTAGATGAGAAATTAGTTTTATATTAAGTGACAAACACATCAGTATAAAACGATGAATAAGAACCTTTTGCGACGACGCCAGTTGCTTTATTACTTTGGGATTGGAGCTATGCTAAGTGGGTGTGGAAAACCAATCATTGACTTAGCTTCAAAAAAAGCTGATAGCACTATTCCTGTAAATAATAATCCCAGCAACTCATCTCCGGCAACTGCTGTTGTAGCGGCACAGTCTTCAGATACTAAGGCTTTACCAGAATTTGATGGCATAAGTCAATGGCTGAATTCTGCTCCTTTAAGGACTCAAGACTTGAAAGGGAAAGTTGTATTAATTCACATTTGGACTTTTGCGTGTATCAATTGTCAGCGAACTATTCCTTATGTTGTTCGTTGGCATGAACAATTTGCTAGTAAAGGACTCCAAGTGGTAGGAGTTCATACTCCTGAGTTTGGATACGAACGGGATGTAAACAATGTCAAAAGAGCATTGAAAGAACACAAAATTACTTATCCGGTTCCCATTGATAACGATTATAAAACTTGGAAAGCCTATAACAACGAGTATTGGCCTCATCTATTTTTGGCAGACCGTCAAGGCTTCCTGCAATATGACCACGTAGGAGAAGGAGCTTATGATAAAACCGAGCAGAAAATCCGTCAGTTATTAGGATAAGGAATGTGGCTATTTCTACTTTATATACAGCGGGTTTGGCACTGTTGGGGGGATTTTTAACTGTAATGTCTCCCTGTGTTCTACCTATTCTACCAATATTAGTGGGTCGATCGCTTCAATCTCACAAGTATGGTCCAGTGGCTTTGGTTGTAGGTTTGGTAAGTGGATTTGCTGTAGCCGGCAGTCTTTTGGGAGTGACGGCAAGCTGGTTGACTTTCTTATCTAGTGGGCTAAGAAATGTAGCGATTTTCCTGCTTTTATTTATGGGGATTCTCTCAGTTTTTCCTAAGTGGAGTTACCGTTTATTTAGTTATATAAAAATAGGTAGAAGTACCAGAAAGCCTGGGCAGATAGGATTAAAGGGAGAATTTTGGCTGGGAACTCAACTAGGCTTGTTGTGGACGCCTTGTGCAGGACCAGTTTTAGGAAGTATTTTAGTTTTGGCGGCAGTTAAACATCAGATTGCAAATGCCTTTGTTTTGCTGGTTGTCTATGGAATAGGGGCAGCATTACCTTTGATTGCACTTGCTTACGGGGGTCGTCGATTGAGTGAAAAGCTGCTGAAAAAGGTGCGATCGCATAGTATGATTTTGCAAAGAGTCGGCGGAGTCATGATTGCCATTAGTGCGATCGCTATTCTCTTAGGCTGGGACGTACAAGTGCAACTTTGGCTAGCTCCATATTTTCCCCGTTTACCACTATAAAATTTATTAAAAGAGAAAATACCTATGACTGCCTCTACTCCTACCAAAAAATCACGACCTAAACAACCAAATCAGGCTCTTTTAGCCAAGATATTTCACTGGGTCAACATCATTGCTTTGTTGTTAATGATTACCAGTGGACTACAGATTTATAATGCTAATCCGGTTTTTGGTGGACGTGGGGGTTGGCATTTTCCAACTCAGTTTTTGCTGGGAGGATGGTTAGGTGCGGGTAGACACTGGCATTTTGCGGCTATGTGGCTGTTTGCGCTCAATTTACTTTGGTACGGGCTATATATTTTTATTACCCAACGTTGGAAGCGTCGCTTTGTTGGTGTTAATGACTTGAAAGCACTGCAAACCAGTGAAAACCCAAAACGCAGAATCTACGTTTGGCATCGATTAGCCTACACTGTAATCATTCCGATTCTTTTGCTAGCCATACTCAGCGGCATCGGCATGTATAAACCTGCTCAGTTTCATTGGATAGTTGGCATTCTCGGTAGCTGGCAAGCTTTGCGAGTACTTCACTTTGCAACCATCCCTATAGTAATTATATTTGTGATTTTCCACTTCTGGTTAGGATTGAAAGCGGGAGGTTATAAATTGATTAAATCGATGTTGTGGTAAAAGTGCTTATTTGCTGAGAAACAAAAATTAAATAATATGCGATTTTTTTCTGCAATCTACCTCACCCCCTACCCCTCTCCTTAGTAAGGAGAGGGGAGATAAAGCACAGCTTTGTCGGGGTGAGGTTTTGTATTTTATTAAAT
>CASBQA010000259.1 GCA_949127635.1 Nostocales cyanobacterium PMM_0069
GGAAATGCCTGAAACTGAAAGTTACACTAGATTAAGAAAACAGTGACTTCAATTCTTGCTAAAAGAACAGACATAAAACTAGCGCTCAAGTATGTAGCAGCAGAGAAAGGGTAATTATTATGACAAATTTTCAGAAAAAGGCATTGAGCAAACAGCACTCGTCAAAGCGCATAGCATTGACTGGAGCGCTAGCAGCGAGTTTAATCATGTTGCCAGGAATTTTCGGCAGTACTCCCGCATTGGCACAAAAAGCAGAGCGCGAAACTCTTATTTATAGTGACTTGCTGAAAGCGACCAAAAACAAGCAAGTGGAAAAAGTAGAACTTGACGAAACTGAGCAACTTGCCATAGTTTATTTCAAAGGTAAAAAAGATACACCGCAAAGAGTAAGGCTTTTAGAGAATAATACAGAGTTAATTAATAAACTCAAAGAGAATAAAGTTGATTTTGCCGAAGTTTCCTCAGCTAATAGTAGAGCGGCTGTTGGGCTTTTGATTAACTTAATGTGGATTTTGCCACTACTGGCGTTAATGTTATTATTCCTGCGACGCTCGACTAATGCCTCTAGCCAAGCGATGAACTTCGGCAAATCGAAAGCGCGTTTTCAAATGGAGGCAAAAACAGGAGTAACATTTAACGATGTAGCAGGCATTGAAGAAGCCAAAGAAGAACTGCAAGAAGTCGTTACGTTCCTCAAACAACCAGAAAAATTTACCGCAGTGGGGGCACGCATTCCCAAAGGAGTGCTGTTAGTTGGACCTCCGGGAACTGGTAAAACTTTACTCGCAAAAGCGATCGCCGGGGAAGCCGGTGTACCATTTTTCAGTATTTCCGGTTCGGAATTTGTGGAAATGTTCGTAGGTGTTGGTGCATCCCGTGTGCGCGATTTGTTCAAGAAAGCGAAAGATAATGCTCCTTGTATCATCTTTATCGATGAAATCGACGCCGTAGGCAGACAAAGAGGTGCAGGTATTGGTGGTGGTAACGATGAGAGAGAACAAACCCTGAACCAACTACTTACGGAGATGGATGGTTTTGAAGGTAACACCGGCATCATTATTATAGCTGCCACAAACCGCCCAGATGTACTGGATTCAGCATTATTACGTCCGGGACGTTTTGACCGCCAAGTAATAGTTGATGCACCGGACATGAAAGGACGATTGGAAATTCTCCAAGTCCATGCGCGGAATAAGAAAGTAGATAAAAGTGTATCATTAGAAGCGATCGCTCGCCGCACTCCTGGATTCACTGGTGCTGATTTAGCCAATTTACTCAACGAAGCCGCAATTCTCACTGCCAGACGCCGCAAAGAATCTATCACCCTTTTAGAAATTGATGATGCTGTTGACCGTGTAGTTGCTGGGATGGAAGGTACGCCCTTAGTAGACAGCAAAAGTAAGCGCTTAATTGCTTACCATGAAGTTGGACACGCTTTAGTTGGGACATTACTCAAAGAACATGACCCAGTACAAAAAGTCACCCTTATTCCACGAGGACAAGCCCAAGGTTTGACTTGGTTTACTCCCAACGAAGAACAAGGTTTAATTTCTCGTTCTCAACTGCTAGCCAGAATTACCTCAACTTTAGCAGGTCGTGCGGCTGAAGAAATTGTTTTCGGCAAACCAGAAGTAACCACCGGTGCCGGAGATGACCTGCAAAAAGTCTCTGGAATGGCACGGCAAATGGTGACACGTTTCGGCATGTCTAACTTAGGTTTACTTTCCCTAGAAAATCAAAGCAGTGGAGAAGTGTTCTTAGGACGTGACTGGATGAACAAATCAGAGTATTCTGAAGAAATTGCCGCCAAAATTGATTCCCAAGTGCGGGAAATTATCAGCCATTGCTACATCAAATCAAAAGAACTTTTGCAAGAAAACCGCAAAGCAATGGAGCATCTGGTAGATTTGTTGTCAGACCAAGAGACAATTGAGGGAGATTTATTCCGAAAAATTGTCGGGGAATATACTCAGCTACCTGAGCCAACATTAGTTGTGTCTCAATAGATATTTGGGGTAGGATTTTCTCACACATTACACATTACGTATTGTAAAGACGTTCGACTGGAACGTCTCTACAAGGGTTTCGGGCAACGCATAATTAATTTCTGGAGATGTCTATTACTTATTGTAAAGACGTTCCGCCGGAACGTCTCTACAACATAATATTATTCGACTAGGTAAAATTAAATAACTTGATATTTAACCGCTCGTTTGCTTGTGTCAGCTATAAACTAGCGGTATTTTATTTTTGACCAAAAAGAAAAAGGTACAAGCCCCTAAATTTATTTATGGGGTTCTTACTTTTGACTTTTGACTTTTGACTTTTGACTTCCCCGAAGGGGTTGACCTGTTTCAATTGATAATCGGTCACATACCTAAATCATGTAAATTTACTTAAATTTCATACTTTAGACGTAGAAATATTACTATCATAGATAGAAATATCTAAAAAGAAGTAAACTAACATAACTAACATTTAGCATATTTTTTGAGATGCATATAATTGCATTTGTGTCAATCGCCTGATAGATGCAATTTTTCCATAGCAAATCTGAGTTATGTGTTAGTTTTAACTATTGCAATGTACAAAGTCGTAGCGGAGCTACTTTTAAATCCATAACAAAGGAAAAAATCATGTCTATTACAGGTGCAGGAAAACTTTTCCAGACTACAGAACCAGATTTTGAAGCAGAGATTGCTAAAATTGCATCTTTAGTTTTCCCAAAAACTCGGTTTCAATTATTCTTTCAAACAATTGGAAGTGGTCATGCGGCTTTAGTTCTCCCAAAAGCTCAATTTCAATTGTTATCTGAGAAAATTGGGAGTGAGAATTTATGTATAACTTTTAAAGCAAAACACTTTTCCGAAAATTTTAAGTTGAGATTTTTTCGTAAAATAAAAACTCTAACTTTATCAGGGTATTACAACGAAGGAATGGCTCACTTAATTTATATTCCTGATAATAATTTTAATTGGTTAAATGGTAGAGGATATGAAATAACTTCTCCTGATTCTATTGGAGAAAAGTTTGAATTTTTAGCAAATAAGTTATACCCTTTTTTGCAAGAATTTTACTTTTAATAACAATACTGATAAATTAGTTTTATTTAATCTTAACAGAGATAGAGTAGCAAATCAGCCTAAAGGCGGTTGACTTTCTGTAAAAAATCACTTAAAAGGTTGATTTAGCTTTGCAGAACTGACAAAACCCATGCTGACTGATATACTACCTTTCAGAATTGAGTTAGACACGATCGCGATCGCCGGCACAACTTTGTGGTCATTGGCGCTATATTTAGCTTTTTCCCCAGTCAGTGAGTGGGTAACTCTGCTTCTTAATCGCTGGTTTAACTTTGCCGAGCGATCGCTCTACATGAGTAAATCAGAATTTGAAAAGACTCGTCAAGCAAGAGAATCCCAAAACGCCTTTTACGCCTCGCTTTTCAGTGTAGTGCCGTTTCTCATTTTTGGCGCATTATGCAACTGGGGCGTAGAACTAGGCTTAGGTCGCAGTTGGTCAATCAGCATGGGTATACTTGCGTGTATAGGTTGCGGTGTTTATGAACTAGGACGCAGAGATGGAAAGTCTTCAGAGTAGATAATTAGACATCTGCGAAAAAGAGAGACGTAGCAGTGCTACGTCTCTACATCTTTTACAACAGATGACTATTATCTGGCAATTTCTTCGGATACTATTTGGGCTAATTTTTGCGCTGCTCCCGCTTCACCTCGAACACTCCGCAATTTGGCTTGAATTGCTACTAATTTTTCTGGATGAGCCAAATAATCTAAAACCATCTCCCCCACCTCTTGCGGCTGAAGTTTTCCCACCAATTCCGGGACTATCATTGACTGTGCCCAAATATTGGGCCATGCTAATAAACCCTTTCGTCTAAGTACTAGCCAGTTAATTAACTTAGCAAAGCTGGAACCAAGCAAAGGCATATTTGCTAAAAGTCCGGGTAAACCATCCCAAGAACGCATGGCGTCAAGTTGTTGTGTTGGTAGCAAAACAATCATCGGCACGCCTAAAGAACCGAGTTCAGCGGTGTTTGCCCCGACTGTAGTTAGGCAGATACTGCACTGAGATAATAAATCATAAGCAGGCGTTTGGGTGTAAAGTTCTACACTTAAACCTTTGCCGGTTAAAAGTAGAGACGTTCCACCGGAACGTCTGTACTCAGGTAGAGACGTTCCACTGGAACCTCTGTACAAAGAAGCATTGCTAAAGCCGAAGGTTTTGACAAAGGGGTTTTTTTCGGGATCGGCAAAACTAGCTAAAGTTGGTAAATCCAAAGTTGGGGCTACAGGAATGACAAACTTAGTTTGAGGTCTTTTGCTGTGAATGTATTCAGCGA
>CASBQA010000260.1 GCA_949127635.1 Nostocales cyanobacterium PMM_0069
CTCTCCCACTCCCCCACTCCCCCCTCCCATGTTAGAAGGCTCAATACTCCAACAATTAGAAACTGCCCATCGTCACAGCACCAGACCAATTCACTTTGGGGTGTATTATAAAAATACGCTGGTATCACTGTGTCATGCTCTCGAAGACCACATTTTAAGCGATGACACTAAACCCTTAGTAATCACAGCCTTCCAACAGGGGAAATGGTATTTGCAAGAAGCTGATCGCTATGCAGATATTGCTAAAAACTCCCGCCAAATCGTCATCATGGCTGCCCCTGATGGAGGTTTTGCCGAACATCCCACAAGCCTTCTTGACAATGTAGACTTAGTAGGCTTAGATACTAGCGATCCAGTTGCTCAAGAGTGGCACTTGATTATTCTCTCTCCTACCTACACAGCGATGGTACTTTGTCAAGAGCTATCCGAAGCTGATTATGGCACGGCAGGATTGCCCGCATCCGATGAGGAGCGGAAATTTTATGGGTTGTGGACATTTGAGCCAGAGTTAGTACATCAAACAGCAGAAATAGCGATCGCCCACATCGAACCATACAATTTAGAATTAGCAAACAAACTCAAAGCACATAAACAGACAATTCAGCCTAGCCTTGCCACAGCAAAAAACTTGAGTGCAGTAGTCTCTCGTGTGGTAGATTATCTTCAGACTGGGCAGGAGAATTTATCTATACCCACAGTGCCAAATAAACAAATTTTGGATCGCAACTTGGTTTCCAACGAAATCCAAGCATTTTTGCGGATGGCGCAACTGATGGATATGGCTGATGTCAAGAATCCAATGGCAGCAGCAGAAGTGGTAGTGCTTTGTGAGGCGATCGCTCAAGTGTTGGATCTTCCCGCATGGCAAGTTAAAAGATTGCGCCTTGCTGGTTTGCTCCATCGCATAGATCCATTACAAAAAACAGAAAGCATTCTCGCACCCGGTACATCTACACATTACCACGAAGATGCTCCTAGCAGTCGCTTAACTTGTCCTTTAGTACCAGGAGCGCAGGTATTGCGAACCATGCCGCGACTGCGAGCAGTAGCACAAATAATTACTCATCAAACCGAATGGTGGGATGGTACAGGTGAGCCAGCCGGCTTATCTGGCGATGAAATTCCCTTAGAATCGCGAATTTTGGCGTTTGTAGCAGACTTTCAGTGGCGAGTCAATGAGAAGCAAACATCTCAATTGAGTCGCGAAGAGATATTTGCTCAAGCTTTAGAAGAGTGCAGACAGCTACAATCGACGCGCTTTGATCCTAAACTAATAGATACTCTAGCTTTGTTAGTCATGGGCTTGCAACAAGGAATCGAATTACCTCTGATGACACCCAAAGTCAGCGCCGGTATGTGGCTACTTGATGCAAGACTAGATAGCGAAATGAAAACCGCCATTATGAAAAATGAATATTGAAGCATTTTATATTTGTAACCGACACCCTAGAAGGGTGCGGCTACACGTACAAAGGCTGCCTCCGCAGCCTCAACAGTTATAGGCTGCGAAGGCAGCCTTAGTTCGTATAGCTACAGGCTTATAGCCTGTGTGCCTATATTTACCAACTTGATATAACTTATATGAATATTGAAGCATTGCGATCGGGAAAACTTAAACAGCTTCCAGGGGCAGATTTAGAAGACGAGGAACTGACTAGATTAGATTTAAGCCGTATCAATCTGGCTGGAGCCAATCTTGTCGGCACAAATTTGGCTAATTCTAAACTCGAAGGTGGGCATTTAGAGGGAGCTAACTTAATGGGAGCCACCCTCGTGCAAACTGACTTGCGAGCGAATTTGATGGGAGCAAATTTGATGCAAGCAGATTTGACAGGTGCTGATTTGCGTGGTAGCAACTTGCGCGGTGCTAATTTGATGGGAGCTATACTCAACGATGTTTCTTTAGCGGGTGCTTTTTTAAGCGGCAGCAATCTGATGAATGTCAACTTGCAAGGTGTAGACTTGCGCGGTGCTGATTTGCGAGGTGCGAACCTCACCGGCGCAAATCTTAAAGGTGCAGACTTAAGCCGCGCAGATTTGCAAGGTGCGTTGTTAAGTCAAGCAAATTTAGAAGAAGCTGACTTACGCTCTGCGAATTTGGCGGGAGCAAATTTGACAGAAGCAAATTTGCTGTGTGCCGAGTTAGACGGTGCTAATTTAAGTGGCGTTAACTGGGATAGAGCGTGTTTGGTAGGAACAGTGGTTGAGAAGAGTGCTTGAAGGCTCCAAGAGTTATCTTAATCGTATTGCGTTATATCATGTCCGGTAAATTACACATACTGTAAAGACGTTCCGGCGGAACGTCTCTACGACGGTTACGATGTTTTTATTACTGTTAATTAAACGGACATGATATTAAGAATCTTTTCAAGTTGATTCAATTTTCTAATGTAAACGCTCAATTATGAGAGGATGAATATTAGGTTAAAAAGAAAAATTTTCTTTTTATAAGTTTTTGTTTTGGCAAGGCGACGCGTTAGCCGCTGCTAATTTTATACATGTATTTAAATCGCAGTTAATTCATCTTTGAAAGTGAGCATTTTTAAGCTTCGTACTTTCAAGGATGAAGTTAACTTGAGTTGAGTACAAATTTAGCAAAATTTGGAGGGGATAAATATGGCTGTTCGTAATAACTTAGTTACTAATTTGTGGGAGAGAATACAAAAAGATTCTGTCACTTGGGGATCGTTGCTACTTTGGGTGTGTGGATTAGTTGTATTGTTAACAATGCTGGGAATGTTTGCCAACGCTTAAAATCGCGGCTACACGTACAAAACCCGCCTACGCGGGTTAAAGAATTTTTTACCTATTTAATTAAGTCTTAAGCAACAATCAATTCTGGCTCGTCTTCTGTTGGTGCAGCATCCTGCACGAGGGAACGTGTATTGCCGTTGCGCTGGAGGATACCGCCAACCATTGCTAATAAGGCGTTTACTTTGCGGGTGCGCCACTCCGTAGTGAGTTTCTCCACCTCTAAAGCAGGCATCCGCCGCATCATTGCCTCGTAAAGATAAGCAGCATGACCGGTTTCATCTGTGGCAATGCTTAACATTGCTAATTTGAGGTTGCGATCGCTTGGGTTATCATCAGGTAAGACGTTCGCCATCCGCCGAAAGTCTTTGCTGGCATCCAATTCGAGAATGTAGGTACTAGCCATAAATACATTCCAGTCAATGGTATCTGGTTTTAGCAGTTCTTGAGAATAACCTTCAAAATAGGCAGCAAAAAACGGATTGCGATTTTGTTGTGATTTCTTTTCGTCTGTTTTCTTGGGCAAACTCTTAAAATCAATCAGTTCTTTATTAAGCTGTTTTAAGGCATGGGCAAAAATTTGACCGTGCCTATTTTCATCTGATGCGTGTTTTGCAAGTTTCTCGGCTAGCCATGTATCGCCTTCCTGGGCTGCGCGTTGGCTTAAAGCTTCCAAAAAAGGTACTGAACCAGCTTCAGCCACTTGGAATCCTGCTAGGACATTGGGGCGCGTTTTGCGATCGCGCATCTGACTTGCAGAGTAATAAGCCGCAGCACCAGAACCTAGCAAATGCATGAAGTGCGTAAATAAGTTCATCAAAGATTCCCGCTGATTTTGCGTCGTCTACATTACCTATACTAATCAAAGATAATATGAATGATAACTTTGCTTTGTGAGAAAATCGTAACGTGCCAATTTAGGGATTGTCTACCATAATAAACAAGTTAAGCTAGTAAAATTTAATTTTATTAGTATCATCCCAAAGGAAGATTTTGGTAGTTTAAATGGATAAATTAATTAAGCCGGTAACTTGGTTTTGTGCAGCTATCCTGATTTTTTCTGTGATAGGATGTGACCGTATTTTCCCACCTTCGGGAGATGTAGTAGAAAGAATCAGTGATGGGGATACTGTAACAGTTAAAGATGCTAAAGGTAACAAGATCAACGTGCGCTTTGCTTGTATGGATGCACCAGAAGTACCGCATTCCAAGAAAGAAAGAGAAAGTAAACGTGCTAGCGATCGCAATCAATTTACTTGGGGAGTGAAAGCACAAGAAAGAGTGCAGCAACTAGTTAAACAAAGTAGCGATCGCGTCACTTTGAATATTGTTGATAGCGATCGTTATGGACGAAAAGTTGCTGAAGTACGTTTAAAAGATGGCACTTTTGTTCAACAAGTATTGCTGCGTGAAGGATTAGCAAAAGCCTATCGTCCTTACTTAAATAAGTGTCCGAGTAGAGATTTAGTTGAACAAGCCGAAGCCGAAGCGAAGCAACAAAAGCGCGGTGTTTGGAGTGATGCTAAGTTTATCAATCCTTGGGAGTATCGGAGTTTGTATAAGTCAAAATCATGATTGGTCGCTATTTATGCCTTTTATTAAGATCGCTTAACTGGATTCATCCATGTTTCTAAGCGACTAAACACTTGTGAAGAAAGCAGTGTCAAGCACAAGTAAACTAAGGCTACAGATGCATAAATCTCAAATGCGCGATAATTTTCGGCTACAATTAATTGCCCTTGGCGGAACAATTCTTCAAAGCCGATAATCGCAACTAAGCTAGTATCTTTGAGCAAACTAATAAATTCATTACCCAAAGGTGGTAACATTCGCCTTATAGCTTGGGGAAAAATCACATAGCGCATCGTTTCTGTGGAACTTAAACCTAGTGATTGTGCAGCTTCCGATTGTCCAACTTCAATGGATTGAATACCAGCACGGACGATTTCCGCTATGTAAGCCGCGCTATTTAAACTTAATGCTACCACCGCCGCTGCAAGACGATTAAAGTTGAGAGGAAAACCAAGTTCTTGAGCGATCGCAGGTAATCCAAAGTAAATCATAAAAATCTGCACAATCAAAGGCGTTCCCCGGAAAAAATCTACATACGCCCTCGCCAGCCAACGCACCGGTGTAATATGAGAAAGGCGGATAATTCCAATTAAAGAACCGCCAATTAAACCCAGCACTACAGAAAATATCGTCAATTGCAGCGTTACTAGTGCCCCTTGTAATAGAATGGGAAAATATCGCAAAATTACGCCAATTGAGCCTAATATTCCCGAATTTGTAGCGCGTGTATCATTTTGAAATGGTAATTTTAATGGTAATGCTGGCGGTTGTCCTTTAAACCATTTTTGGTATATTTGGGCATAAGTCCCATTTTGCAACACCTTATCTAAACCATCATTTATTAGTTTTAGATTCGGCGAGTTTTTTGGTGTGGCAATACCGTAATATTCTTCTGTCAGCAGTTTAGTGATGACTTTAATACCCTTAAGATTGCCTGTATTAATCGCGTATAAAGTAGCAGGTGCATCATTAATTACTGCATCGACATTACCGTTAACTAATTCTTGCAACGCTACAGGTGCAGAATCAAAAGTGCGAATTTGCGCTCCGGGAATTTCTTTAGCTTTTTTGCTGCCAGTTGTGCCAATTTCTACAGCAATCTTTTTATTTTTCAGACTCTCAAAAGTAGTAATATCTTTATTGTTATTGCGGATAGCGATCGCTAACCCTGCTTTAAAATAAGGATGCGAAAAAGAAACAGTCTTCTCTCGTTCCTCTGTAATAGTTATAGAACTAATCGCCGCATCTACAGTTTGTGCTTGCAATCCGGGAATAATACCATCAAAAGGTATACTTTGCCACTCAACTTTAAACTTAGCCGCTTGGGCGATCGCATTCATTAAATCAATCGAAAAACCTTGCGACTTACCACCTTCCCCCTTAAACTCAAAAGGGGGAAAAGCAGGTTCATTCGCTACCCTTAAAGTCTTCCCTTCACGACCAACATCATTATTGAAACTACAACCACCAAGCACCAACAGCAGACAGATCAAACTCACAACCAAACTCAACCGTAGCCAATCAACAATTCTCAAACCAGCCATATTCTTCCTCTGCTATAAGTGCGGTTTGTTAAATAAAATTAACTTTAACCAATAATCATCTAAACTAAAACCAGATTAGCTGTAGTATAGTTTACAAACTGGAAATGAATAATTCCATCCCCGCCATCACTTTTGACAACATTGAGAAAAACTTTGGTTCCCTCAAAGTTCTCAAAGGAATCAGCGGTGAAATCAACCGAGGTGAAGTTGTGGCAATTATTGGCTCCTCTGGTTGTGGTAAAAGTACTTTACTACGCTGTTTTAATCGTTTAGAAACAATTAATGCAGGGCATCTGACAGTTAATGGTATTGAGCTACACAGTGATAATTTCAGTAATCGACAACTGCGACAACTGCGGACGCAGGTAGGCATGGTTTTCCAGCAATTCAATTTGTTTCCCCATCTTTCAGTGCTAGAAAATTTGACACTTGCACCACGGAAAGTATTAGGGAAAACACCGAAAGAAAGCGCTCAACTAGCGGGGTTGTATTTAGAAAAAGTTGGACTTTTTGACAAAGCATCTGCATATCCCGAACAACTTTCGGGTGGACAAAAACAACGAGTAGCGATCGCCCGTAGTTTGTGCATGAATCCTCAGATTATCCTATTTGATGAACCCACCAGCGCCTTAGATCCAGAACTTGTCGGTGAAGTATTGCAAGTGATGCAGCAACTAGCAGCCGAAGGAATGACAATGGTAGTTGTCACCCATGAAATGCAGTTTGCGCGGGAAGCAGCGCATCGGGTAATATTTATGGATCAAGGTATTGTCGCCGAACAAGGATCGGCTTTTCAGGTTATCTCACATCCTCAAAGCGATCGCTTGCGTACCTTCCTCAGTCGTCTCAATGCCGTTTAAAAATTACCTATCCACTAACAACTAACACGAGTTAAAGATACTCCCGCAAAAAATCAAAGGTGTCATCTTCCCAACACGGTTCTGGTATCACCGTCCACAATTTACCATTAATATCAGCTTCAATTTCATCACCGTCTTCTCTGTCAAACAATTCTGCCATTGCTTTCCAGTCACGTTCTTTCATAGCCATTAACAGTGAAGCACATACCTCTGGATTCGTTGAATAATTCACTCTAGATAAATCGTTTTAACCAGTCCCCGAAATAGTAACCTTGCTGCTTTGGCGGATATGGGCGATGGCGTACCCGCCCGCTGGAAGCGATCGCACATGATAATTTTAGTCCGACTTTTGGCGATTTGGCACTCAGTCGGCGTCGGTGGATATTTGGGGCAAATGCAGCAGTCGTGCAACTAAACGCTCTGGGATTCACATTAGCTGATTTTGCCATCAAGCCTTTTAATGTGTAAATTTGATACAGAAGAAATTAGTTTTGGTACAGATAACCATTATTAGAAATTGCAATCACGATTCTCAAATCAAAATTATGGAGCAAAATCAGCAACAACGCGGCGCTGCCGCTAAAGAGTTTCTTCAATCCCTCAATCAGTTGGAGGACATATTACAAGAGAGTCCGACTGAAGAGGAAGAAACGCCAAAAACCGAAACGGCTAAAACCAGTGATGCTGAACTAATTGAAATAAAAACAGAAATTGATTTAGAGGCTTTGGAAGACGCCGTTGCTGATATCGAACAATATCTGGAAAAGAAAAGAAAATAAAAGTTAAGAATTATAAACTCCTACTACTCCGTTTTCCTAACTCCTAATCTGTCGTTGAGCCTCGTACAACATTAAAGCTGCGGCGATCGCCACATTCAAAGACTCCACCCCTGGATTCAGGGGTATTTTCACGACTTTATCTGCCATTGCGACTAAAGAAGCCGACAAACCCGCACCTTCATTACCCAATAAAATTAAACTTGGTTTTCGCCAATCTACTTGCCAATAAGTTAAAGTTGCATTTGGCAAAGTTGCCACAATCTGCATTCCCGCTTGCTTGGCAAGACTTACTGTATCTTTTAAATCTGCACTTACCGCCATTGGTAAGCGAAACCACTGACCAGCACTGGCACGCAACACTTTGGGGTTATCTAAATCTACACTATCTGCACTCAACCACAGTCCCGATGCAGAAGCCGCTGCCGCAGTCCGAATCATCGTCCCCAAATTGCCCGGATCTTGCACAGTTTCCAAAGCTAGCAGCAACCCAGTGAAGGGAACTTGCATTGTATCGCTTCGTTTGGCGGTAGCGATAACACCATCCGGTTGTACTGTGGTAGCGATCGCACTCAATACTTCTTCACTGACAATGAGAGTGCGATCGCACTTACTACAAGCTTGCTCCCAAAGTGCAGAATGAGTCGCTTGCCATTGTTC
>CASBQA010000261.1 GCA_949127635.1 Nostocales cyanobacterium PMM_0069
CTATTAATACATGTAGAAATCCAAGCAAAATCAGAAGATACCTTTGCAGAAAGGATGTTTTCCTACAACTTGAGAATTTTTGACCGTTTCGCCAAACCTGCCATTAGTCTCGCAATTTTATGCGATACAAGCCCGGAATGGCGACCAAATCAATACAGTTTTAATTATCCAGATACGAGCTTGAATTTTAAATTTGGAACCGTCAAGCTGTTGGATTATCAAAATCGATGGACGGAACTAGAAGCTAGTGAGAATCCATTTGCAACAGTGGTAATGGCACATTTGAAGACACAACAAACGACTCAAAAAAATGAAGAACGTAAAACTTGGAAGTTTAGCTTAATTCGCCGATTGTATGAACTAGGTTTGCAAGAAAAAGATATTCGTAACCTTTACCGCTTCATAGATTGGATTATGATTTTACCAGAAGCATTAGAAGCGGAGTTTTGGCAAGAGTTTAAGGAGTTTGAACAGGAGCGTAGTATGAGTTACATTACCACAGGCGAGCGCATTGGCTACGAGCGTGGAAAACAAGAACAGGGACAGAGTATAATTTTGCGGCAACTACAAAAACGAGTAGGAGAGTTACCCGAAGAGGTTACAAAGGAAGTACAGGCTCTTTCACTGGAAGATTTAGAAGCACTCGGCGAAGCTTTATTAGATTTTACCGCAACTGATGATTTGTTAAATTGGCTACAAGCACATCTCAATGAAACTGAAAATTAGCGATCTTCGCAGCAAGAGCGAATTTATCGCGTTTTTGTTTAGGGTGATGGCAGTTTGAACAGGAGCGTAGTATGAGTTACATTACCACAGGCGAGCGCATTGGCTACGAGCGTGGAAAACAAGAACAGGGACAGAATATAATTTTGCGACTACTACAAAAACGAGTAGGAGAGTTACCCGAAGAGGTTAAAAAGGAAGTACAGGCTCTTTCATTGGAAGATTTAGAAGCACTCGGCGAAGCTTTATTAGATTTTACCGCAACTGATGATTTGCTTCACTGGTTACAAGCACATCGATAAAAGTAAAACAAAGTTGCAGGGAAATAGTAGTGTGGCGATCGCGCTACCGATTTGAAGCAACTTGAATTACAATATCTTGTCCTAAGAGACATGCAAAGCGATCGCCTATTTTCACTTTCAGGTGGGCATTGCCCACCCGAAGAGTGCGTGAGACTACTATAACGGACGATAAACGCGATAGTTAATTTCAGGGAAGATGTTGTCCATCAACTCGACTTTTTCTAACCAACCGCTGTCAACTTTGCCGATTTTGATTTCTTCATACAACTTATTAAAGCGCATGAGGTGCGATCGCGTCCTTCTCACTGCATAAGGTACCATTGTTCCCGTCCGCATAATAAATGCCCAATCTGAAGATTGCGCTAACAGCAATTCCCGTGCTGCTTGGTTGAGTGCTTTCCACTGCAACTCATCAGCCGGTTCCATTCGTCCTAACTCAATCATCCGCTCAGTTGCTTTGTGCAAATGTGGGTAAATCCACGCATTTGTTTCGTTCAACCAATACTCGTGAAATCCTTTGTAACCCCAACTTGATTGGGAAGGACGACAAACTTGTTGATTCGGTTCTGCCTTCAAATAATCTGCCAAATGCGTCATTGCATAGGTTTTTTGGTCATACCATGACTTGCGGAAGAGATAATCAATGAACCAAGGACCCTCATACCACCAATGACCAAACAACTCGGCATCGTAAGGAGAAACAATAATCGGCGATCGCTGCATTATACCATGAAGATTTTCAGTTTGACGTTCGCGATTATACATATAATTGGCAGCGTGTTCTGCTGCTTTTTCCTTCGCCCAGTATGGATCGTAAAGCGCCTTATCAGACAATCCTAAACCACGTCCGGTAATCTTATGATACTTAATGCCCGTGTTTTTACGCTGACCATTGGGCATAATGTAAGGCTTAATATACTCATATTCAGCTTCCCAGCCCAAATCTTTGTAAAATTCGCGGTATTCAGCCGCACCAGGATAGCCGACCTCAGATGACCATACCTGCTGCGAAGATTCATGATCGCGTCCAAAGACAGCAACACCAGTTTCGGTAAAAATTGGTGCATAGCTACCAAAGCGGGGACGGGGACGAGCGTAAAGAATCCCATGTCCATCGGTGAGGAAGTAGCGCAAACCGGCATCAGCCAGCATTCGCTCCAAACCTTCATAATAGGCGCATTCCGGCAACCAAATACCTCTCGGTCGGCGTCCAAAAGTTTGCTCGTAATGTTCGCAAGCTACTTGAATTTGCGCCCACACAGCCTCCGGATACATTTTCATCAGCGGCAAATAGCCGTGAGTCGCGCCGCATGTTATAATTTCCAGGTTGTTAGAGTCTTGGAACTGCTTAAAAGCTGTTACCAAATCACCTTTGTAGCGTTCCCATAGCTGACGCGCTTCGTTGAATTCGGTAGCGTAATGTTCGGCTAAATAGCGCATATGCCCGTTATTGGCATTATGCTCTGCCTCAAGTTGTATAAGTTTTTCTAGTTGAGTTAAGTGTGCATCGTAGCGTTCTTGCAGCAGCGGATCGCGCAGCATAGACACCAAAGGGGGTGTCATGCTCATCGTGATTTTAAAGTCGATGCCGTCTCGCTTTAATCCTTCAAATACTTTCAGTAAAGGGATGTATGTTTCCGTAATGGCTTCATAAAGCCATTCTTCCTCCAGCACATAGTCACTTTCAGGGTGACGAACGAAGGGCAGGTGTGCATGAAGTACAAGCGCAACGTAGCCGATAGCCATAGTAATTCCGGGGTAATACGTGTAAGTTGAAGGTGGAGAGATTGGGCAGAAATTAACAATATTTTAAGACTTTATCAGGAGCGTAGCAGTGTTTGGTATTTGTTTTTAACTAATGCTGCTTCAGACGCGAAAATGTTCGTCTATCTTAATTAAAGGCACTCCCTCACAAAAAAGGAAATTTCTTCCAGTGAAACAGCAACTCGCTTTCGTCTTATCTATTTTGACCAGTACTATTTTGGCAGCCTCTCTCTCGCAAGCAGCTCCTTTGCCTACTGAAGTTAAGCAACCCGTTTTAGAACAACCTGCAAAAAAGACGACAGCATTGACACTAGAAGACTTGCCAGCAGGCTTTCAAGAACTTCCACCTAGTATGAAGGCGGAAATTATTGCTAAATTAGAACCTTTCAAGCGGTTGCTGATCAAAGAGAATGTACCACCAGATAACTTCTTTGCCTTTGTAGAACCGCAAAAGATGGAAGTTGTCATTGGCTTTACGGGTATGCTACCAAATCAGGCTCAACAAGGTCAATTCGATGCTGCTCTCGAAAAAGCGCGGCAACCAGAGTTTGAGCAACAGATAAGAAAACTGGCGCAGAAATTACCATCAAGTCAAGAAGTGAAGGTGTTAAAGTACAAGTCGCTTCCAGATTTAAATAATTTGGCACAATCATCTACGGGTTTTTCCTTAGACGCGTCAATCCAAGAAACGCCTGTAAATTTTGATGTTGTCAGCTTTCGCCGTAGTAGTGTTGGTGTTATGACAGCGGTTGTATATTTGACTGGGAATAAACCTTCGGTGTCTGTGAAGGATGTGGCTACCAAGTTAGATGGACGCGTGTTGCAAGCTTCACCTTCCTCGACTAAGGAACCGACTGTATCTCAATAGGATAAGTAATCAGGAGCGATCGCACTAATTAATTTCATAACCCATGCTCCTGAAAGCAAAATATTCTCGGCTCGTGATTAAGATGGAAATTAGTTTTGTCAATCGGATGATTTCGGTTTATAGGAATAGCCATATTAATAGTTTCAGCCGCTAATTATGATCTAGCTGTTGTTTGAAGTAGTGACGCCAGCTTGCTGGCAATGCCTGAAGTTGCGTAACCCGGTGCAGGAGATTGAGATCATCTGATTCGCGGGTATAAAGGCGAACAATATCGGTGACAGTAATTTGATGCTCGTCTCGCTCAATAATTTCCAGCGTATCTCCTACCCCCACTTCACCTTCCTGGATGACTGAAAAATAAAAACCAGACCGATGACTTGTCAAAAATCGCTTTACCATATCGGCTCGTCCAAACCTGATATCTAGCTTGTAACAAGGCATACGCGGTTGAGTCACCATCACGATCGCTGTACCAATACGAAAGCGATCGCCAATGTTCACCGCATCTTCTAATATGCCTTCAATTGTGAAATTTTCTCCAAACATGCCCCAGGGGAAATCCATTTCAGGTAATTCATGCTGCCAATAGTCGTAATGTTCAACTGGATAAGCGTAAACCGCTTTATCTACTCCACCGTGAACGGTGAGATCGGCTTGTTGATCTCCATCCAGATTGAGCGATCGCAGCGTGATTCTGCCCTCGACTGGCTCTTTAAAGATTCCGGTCAAAACTGGTCTTCCTTTCCAAACGACTTCACGGGGAAGTCCCACATTCACCGAAATGACTTGCATTGTTTCACACCCTTTGTTTTTTGGCTCAGTTATTCATATATATAAGATAATTTAGTGCATTAAGCCAGTGGCGAATTGGGTAGCAACCTCAACCGCGTCAAGGAAGGATGAGCGATCGCTTGTGAGATTCCCTGTCAGATTGCCGACTTTGCATTTATTCTGAATCTGACTAAGTACAGCATTCTTAATCTGAGCGCAAATTAAATTTAGCAATACCCTGCAATGCCATAACATCGCGACGTTAGCTTAACACATTGCAATGTTAAGGCAAAACATCGTGACGTTAGCTTCACACATCGCAATGTTAAGGGAAAACATCGTGATGTTAAGTCAAAACATCGTGATGTTAAGTCAAAACATCGTGATGTTAAGTCAAAACATCGTGATGTTAAGTCAAAACATCGCGACGTTAAGTCAAAACATCGCGATGTTAAGGCAAAACATCCCCCTACATTTAAAAACGCGCTCTGTCAGATCCCCCACGTCGTTACAAAATCAGAAACGGATCACATATCTATTTAACAATGCTTGTAAGATAACAATGAAACTTCAGTGATTTCTCTGAAGTAAATTAAATAATATGCCCTTTCCTGCGATCTACCTCACCCCTTACCCCTCTCCTTAGTAAGGAGAGGGGAGATAAAGCGCAGCTTTGTCGGGGTGAGGTTTTGTATTTTATTAAATCTATATTCCTTAATTGAGGCTGAAGAATGAACAAACGTGCAAAGTCTCAGCGGACTTTCTGGTGCTTGCTACCCAGTTTTACCCGAAGAAGTTTAATTTTATTACTTAGTGCCGTCTTTTTGTCATCGGTGGGAGCAACTCCCAGCACAAGCGTGCAGATAGCACAAAAACCGGAAACTA
>CASBQA010000262.1 GCA_949127635.1 Nostocales cyanobacterium PMM_0069
AATCACAAATTTTAACCTTCCGTATCAATTTCAACTAACTTTTGTCGAGAGGATAAACCTGACTTAATTCTGATGTAAGATTTTGGTACATCGAATTTTTCTGATAACAGTTTAATTAACTCTTCATTCGCCTTACCATCAACAGGTGGTGATTTTAAATGTACAGTAAGACTGCCATCAGGTTGTTCTTCAACTTTTTGCTGTTTGGAATTAGGTTTAACTTTGACTTTTTTGTGCATTGCCTATTTTGTGTAATTGTCGTAGCCACAACCAACCTAAAACACAACCTAACAAATAATGAGGAAAATCCCACCAAGCAAAGGTAGTCCCAAGTAACCATTTACCTATTAGAGTGGCGCGAATTTCTGTCAAGAAAGGGGGATGCCAAAGCTGTAAAAATTCTAGTATACAGGTAATAAGAAAAACCCATAGAGGAATTAGTTGTATAAATAGACGACTTCTCGCGAAGAAAAACGCGAACAAGCACCAAAATATTTCATAGAATACTGCGGCTCCGTAATCATTAAACCATTTATGAGCAAGTCCCGTATAGTACTTAAATAAAAAGCCCATCGGTACAACGATGAGCAAAGACAGGATGATGAATATTGTTTGTTTACGGTTTTGGCGCATCTTCTCAAGTGAATGTATAAAAGTTGAATTCAACTACATCCTTTATACTTCATTCTTGTTAAGGGTATCTTCTACTACCAGCACCAACAACACCGATTTTGTGGCGATATGAGAGTTCAGCACCAAACCAGCCAGAAGCACTAGTCAGCGTACCGACAACAAGGGAGATTAACAATCCCCAAGGTAATATGCGTGACTCAGCGTCGCCCCAACGCAAAAGGAAGTTGACGAGTGATAAAACTAGGATGGCGACGTTAAGTATCAGATGTACCCAACCTGCACTGCGCTTGCGGACTCGTTCAATTTGCAAAAAGTCGCTCAAACCGATCGCAGCTGCTAACAAACCTCCAGCTAATCCGAGTCCGATTAGCCATATTGAAGCTCTAGCCCAGAAAAAGTCACGAGTTAACCAATACCCAAAGTCAGTTCCTAAGGCTAAAGCTAAAAAAGCGATGGGAAAAATCACACTCAAAGGGTGCAAAGGATGTCCGGCGATCGCTACTGTGCTGGGTACACCACTATCCATATACTCTCTGTCGTCACTTTCAATCAGTGGTGGAATATTGGGAAAAGGTGTAGAAGTTGTTGGATTTGTATCTGTAGTTTCCATTATTATCCTCAATTTATTAGTTTATAACCAAAGGGAATTTGCTCAACATAAGACAAAAGCAAAGTTGCGATCGCACATCTAAATTTTCGATTTCATCTAATTGGCTAGATAACCCTATTTCTAGGGCTTTATTTAGTGCCCAGTCTCCCAGTCCACGATTGGGAGAGCATTCTGGCTTTATCTTCGGTGCGAATATCCTTAGAGTCAATCTAGAAAATTGACTGAAAAAATTTATCTATCTGGCGATGGAGTGAAGAGAAGGCTGTTATCTATCTAAAAGTATAAACATAAGAATTATTAAAAAAATTCTCATTTTTATAACTTTAGTTTGACAGGCATCGCTCAAAAGAAAGATGGAATCATCCAACACCCTATGGCAACGTAGTGTTAAGAATGATTTAAAGAGATTTTCAGAGGAGAACAAAAAATGGTAGCGACTTTAGATGATACCAAGCGCTCTGCGATCGCCACGAAATTGGCAGACATGAAAGCGCTACAACAATTGTTGATTCAAAATGAGCAATTATTTTTGAAAGAAACAAATGATTCGGAAATTAGCAAGCGTTTCCAAGACATGCTCAATGATGACCAAAAAAACATCGGCATTTTGGAAACTGTTATCGTCCAGTATGGCGTACATGGCGAACCCAAAGACACCATTAAAGAAATGGTTGAAAAAATTGGGAAATTAATGCAAGGTTCTGAATTGAACTTGTATGAAAAAGTATCTAAGCATGAATTGCTGAAGCACGAACAAGTAATGTCTGGCTTGACCATTCACAAAGCTAGTCAAAAAGTCGGTGCAGACGTGATGGCAGCAATTGCACCTTTGAACACGATTAACTTTGAGAACCGCGCTCACCAAGAGCAACTCAAAGGTGTTCTGGAAATTTTGGGTGTCCGCGAACTCACAGGACTTGATGCAGATCAAGGTATTTGGGCACGAGTCCAAGACGCGATGGCAGCATTCAGCGGTGTTGTCGGCAGTGTTGTTACCCAAAACAGCGATAAGCAAGATTTGAATATCCAGGATCTTATCCGGATGGATCACGTAAAAGTAAATACTCTGTTTACCGAACTCCTGGCAAGTAACGATCCTCAAAAGATCCAAGAATACTTCGGTCAAATCTACAAGGATTTATCAGCTCACGCTGAAGCAGAAGAAGAAGTTGTTTATCCAAGAGTACGTCCTTTCTACGGTCAAAACGACACCCAAGAGTTGTATGACGAGCAAGCTGAAATGAAGCGGACGCTAGATGAAATAAAAGCGATCGATCCATCTTCACCTCAATTCAAAGACAAAATCAAGCAGTTGATAGACGCTGTTGGCGACCACATTCGTCAAGAAGAAAGCTCAATGTTTGCTGCAATTCGTAACAATTTGAGTACTCAAGAATGCGAACAATTGTCTACAGAATTTAAAGCTGCTAAGAGCAAAATTGCAGAGAAAATGGCTAAGTAAAATCCTTTTGTGTAGGAGTGGGATAATCCCACTCCTATTCACGAAAAGCCTGATACAAATAAAGCCTCTAAAATAAAATCCCATACAATGCCTGGATTCGTTCTTTACCCACCCCTGTTTTTTGCTGCCTCAACAACACTATGCAGCACTACCCCTATTTTTTCTACCCCCCCCTGAACGCTTACTTTATTAGTATATTAAGACTTACGCATTGACAGAAAATACCAAATGTGTGGTATGAATTTCAGGCATTAAACCTTGATTTTTCGACCCTTTTTAGGCGATCGCTATTTATCAAAGCATAATTGATTAAAGCCTGAAACGACGTATTTTCGTCACTGCACAAGATAAGAAATTTGTACAGTGCGTAAGTCCTATATATATTTAAATTAGTTATTATCATAAACTCAAATTAGTTTAAACTCACCAAGTAATTCCTCCGCTTCTTTTTTTCGTCCTAAAGAATAATACATATATGCTAAGTTTTGTACGGATTTTAAAAGAGATTGGTGATTAGGAGCAAGTTTAACTTTTTTGATTTCTATGGCTTTTTTGTAGTGAGATATTGCTTGTTCATGTAATCCCTGTGAATATTTTAAAGATGCTAGATTACAAAGCACCATAGCAACGGATAAGTCTTCATAACCATCATGCTTTGAATTTATCTCAAGAGCTTCTAAATACAAAGATTCTGCTTCATCAAAATCTCCTTTTTGATGTACTAAAAAACCTAAATTGCTATAA
>CASBQA010000263.1 GCA_949127635.1 Nostocales cyanobacterium PMM_0069
CTTCTAATACAAGTTAAAAACCATTATTATGGGTCTCACTAAAGAAGTTTTTAGCGATAGTTTCAAGACAAGCTTAGGAAAAGAAAACAAAGGAGGTGTCGAATCTTTAGCAGAGCAATGGGCTAAAAAGTATTTGCATAACCTTCAAGTTGATGAAGACGATCAAGAAACCATTCACACGGTGAGTTTAAAAGAAGGTGTCTCGCAAGGAGGATGACAAAAAGCAGATGACAAATTAATGAAATCTTTACCCGGCGTTAGTGTAAAAGCTTGGAACAAAACCGAGGCACTTTTAGCAAATCCCGAAGTGAAGGGACATAACATCAAACCCAATTTGATTAATGCTTGAGAAATTGCCGCTGATTCTTTTAACATTAGAATTGATGCAAAAACCCTTTGTAACTCTCTTATCTTCTCGTGTCGGAGAGGCGCAAGGGACGTGTCTTCTCCTGTAGGAGAGGTGCAAGGGACGTGGTTCGTTTTTTCCTGACTTATACGTAAGTCTTGAATATTTACCAAACCGCACCTTAATGCTATATTTTCAGGTTATGTGGCAAATGTTCTCTCTAGAAGTGTTTGGTGAAGTCGATCTGGATAAAAAATCAGACAAAGTTGATGAAGAATTTTGGCAAGCGTTATTTAGCTAACAGAAGATATTTCAACTTCATCTCTAAAATTTTACATTATGGCTTAAGCCATTCTGTCACTGACTGCATTTCATTTTTCAGCCAATGTGCGCTTTGTGTCCCGTCACAACACCAACAATTAAATTTTCTTTTTTATATTTTATTAGAAAAGAAGGAATTCTGTGAGAAAACCAGCATTTTGCGTTTTATTGAGGCGGCTTGTTTGCTGACAATAACTCTGATATTCTTATCAATTTCATCTCTAAGTTAGATTTTTCAAATGACGATGTTAATGTACTGCAAATAACATGATAATGACTAATAAAAAGTGGGCTGTGAAACGTATTACAGTAAACCTGGCAACACAAGAAGCAGAAAAACTGGAAAAATATTGTCAGCAGACAGGTAGACCAGCAACTGATGTGATCCGAGAATTGATCCGAGGGTTACAAGTTTCTGATGATATCAATGGAGCGAAAAATTGAGGACAAAGAAGGGGGACAATAAGACAAGCGGACAAGGGGACAAGGGGACTGATGACTTTTAATTATTGACTCTTGACTAAATACGAGTAGCAAATTCCGGTACTAACCCAGTTACAATCTGTAAAGAAGCTGAAAGGGAAAGACGGAATGCGTGTTGCAATCGTAGGTGCGGGACTGGCTGGACTAGCAACGGCAGTAGATTTAGCTGATGCGGGTTGTGAAGTCCAGATTTTTGAGTCCCGTCCCTTTGTGGGTGGTAAAGTTAGCAGTTGGGTTGATGGCGATGGCAATCACATTGAAATGGGGTTGCATGTGTTTTTTGGGTGCTACTACGAGATATTTGAATTGATGAAGAAGGTGGGGGCATTTGACAACTTACGCCTCAAAGAACACACCCACACCTTTATTAACAAAGGGGGAAAAACTGGTACCTTGGATTTTCGTTTTTTTACAGGTGCGCCATTTAATGGGTTTAAAGCATTTTTTACAACTTCTCAACTCTCAGTTTTAGATAAATTGCAGAATGCTCTAGCCTTAGCTACAAGCCCAGTAGTGCGGGGTTTGGTAGACTTTGATGGAGCGATGAGAAATATCCGCAAGTTGGATAAAGTCAGCTTTGCCGATTGGTTCCGCAGTCACGGGGGCAGTAATGGTAGCATCAAACGCATGTGGAACCCCATCGCTTATGCGTTGGGTTTTATTGATTGCGAAAATATGTCTGCCCGTTGTATGTTGACAATTTTTCAGTTATTTGCTGTCAGAACTGAAGCATCAATATTGCGAATGTTGGAAGGTTCCCCCCAAGAGTATTTGCACAAGCCGATTCTAGAATATTTAGAAGCAAGAGGAACCAAAGTTTATACACGTCGGCAAGTGCGAGAAATTAAGTTTACTTCCGGCGAAGAAACTCACGTTACTGGTATCACCGTTGCCCAAGGTGAGACAGAAGAAAATATCACCGCTGATGCCTACGTCTTTGCTTGCGATGTTCCCGGAATTCAGCGCATAATACCACAAGAGTGGCGCAAGTGGTCAGAATTTGACAATATTTATAAATTAGAAGCGGTGCCAGTAGCAACAGTGCAGTTGCGGTTTGATGGTTGGGTAACGGAATTGCAAGATCCTGAGAAACGCAAACAGCTAAATCATGCGGCAGGGATCGATAATTTGTTGTATACCGCTGATGCTGACTTTTCTTGTTTTGCGGATTTGGCTTTGACTAGCCCCGCTGATTATTATCGAGAAGGTGAGGGTTCGTTGTTACAATTGGTGTTGACACCGGGAGATCCGTTTATTAAACAAAGCAACGAGGCGATCGCTTCTCACGTCCTCAAACAAGTACACGAGTTGTTTCCCTCGTCGCGAGAGCTAAATATGACTTGGTACAGTGTAGTCAAGCTTGCTCAGTCCCTTTATCGGGAATCACCAGGAATGGATGTTTACCGTCCTCACCAAAAGACACCAGTACCTAACTTCTTTCTCGCGGGTAGTTACACCCAACAAGATTATATCGATAGCATGGAGGGAGCGACAATTTCCGGACGGCGTGCGGCGAAGGTAATTTTAGAGAATGTGAAGAAGTAACGAACCGCCAAAGACTCCAAGGACACCAAGGAAGAAGAAAGAATGGCAGACTGGCTAGAGCATAGCGTGCAGGTAGAAGTAGAGGCTCCTATAGAGTTAGTATGGAGCCTCTGGTCAGATTTGGAGCAAATGCCGCGCTGGATGAAGTGGATTGAGTCGGTGAAGATTCCTGAAGATAATCCAGAGCTATCTATTTGGACGCTTAATACTGGTGGTTTGCAGTTTAGCTGGAAATCCCGGATTTTGAAAATGATTCCCAATCAAATTATTCAATGGGAATCAATTGATGGTTTGCCGAATCAAGGAGCGATTCGCTTTTACGATCGCAAAGAAAGCAGTATTGTGAAACTTAGCATTTCCTATGCTATCCCCGGTATCTTTGGCAAAATCATGGATAATTTGTTTTTGGGACGAGCGGTAGAATCTACAATTCAAGCTGATTTAGAGCGGTTTAGAGAATACGCTCTCAAGGTGAAATCCAATCCATTTTAGTTGCAAAATGATTATGCAACTAGGCTGCCGTACAAACGGTTGGTTCTGGAAGCGGATCACCCACAGCTTCATAGGCAATAATTAAAGACTCTAATGCTTCAATTCCATTGGCTACTGCTGACTGGTAAGTATCACCATGAGTCCGGAAGCGTTGTCCGGGAAAATCAGGAAACCCTACCAAAAAGCAGTTATCTTCAACAGACCACTGAATAAT
This sequence comes from Nostocales cyanobacterium PMM_0069, assembly GCA_949127635.1. Classification (GTDB taxonomy): domain Bacteria; phylum Cyanobacteriota; class Cyanobacteriia; order Cyanobacteriales; family Nostocaceae; genus Hassallia. The sequence continues at coordinate 3,402 of CASBQA010000263.1, forward strand.
CATTTGATATTTAAGCTTCGTCATCTTGTTTGTTGCCTTCAACTTCCTCAATTGCCTGCTTTACTTCTTTTTCTTGGTAACGTTTAGCATCTGCTCCATCTTTCCCAGCAATGGTTATTTTTCCAACGTATAAAGGATGTATCCAGTTAGCATGACTTCCTTTGCCTGGGAGTTCAGCAAAACCTGCTTGGTGAAGCATTTGCTTCAACTCCCGAATTTTTTTTGGCATTACTTATAAAAAAAAATTTATTTATATAGATTAAAGGAATAAAAAAGGACATTGGTAAATATAAAGGCAGAAAATTCAAATTCCTGGTAGAGACGTTCCAGTGGAACGTCTCTACAGATATGGTTTAAATAAGTAGTCATACCAATTCTATGTGAGGCTGCACATAACGCCCTCAGGCTGGAAGCCTGGGGCTAAACGAACGAAGCCCACCTTCGTGGGCTAAATTAGGCGCATCTTCATAGAGAAATGGTATCAGACAGAATTAATTACACAATGTCATTGGGAATGGAGCGAAGCGGAATGAAGCAATCGCAAGGGCTGGGATTGCTTCTCTACGAGACGCTCCGCGAACGCTTCGCTCGCAATGACTGTAAATATTTTTGTCCGACTACTTACCAGTTCCAATTACCACGTTGGATCGCTAAACAAATTAATCGTCAATTCTTCGTCTTTTGGCGGTACGGAGGTAATACAAGCGCGGATGATATTGCCATCATCTAATTCCACACTGCAAGCATGACACGACCCCATCAAACAACCAGTGGGAATGAATATTCCGGCTCGATTTGCTACATCGAGTAGAGATTCTCCCACTTCGGCATCAATTGTGACATCATCTGGTAAAAAGCGGATGCGAACACTCATAAAACACTTATACTACTGAGACAAAAATGGAGTTAAGTCTAAATGGCGTTCTATTTCCGTGGCGAGGGAGTCTAAAATATTTTCTCGCTCTTCGCGGTAGTTAGCAACGCCCGTAGGTAGAGATTTTAAACCGCGCTGTTGACGCAGGCGATTTAACCAAGCGCGACGCCAGGGACCATTGTCAAAAATGCCGTGGAGATAAGTACCCCAAACTGATTGGCAACTATCTACTAAACCTAAATTAATATCGTCAAATAAAGCTTGGAAAGCTTTGGAATCTGTTGTTGGCATTTCGATGCGCGATCGCCCTTGGTGAATTTCAAAACCATTCACCGGCAAGCCCATTTGCGGAAAATTCGAGGTAACTTGGCGCTGACGGGCGATTTTCTGTCCCGTAATCACAGTTTTGATCGGTAATAAATTTAAACCCTGATATCTGCCAGCTTGTCCTTCTATGCCTTCAGGATCGGCTATCATTTGACCGAGCATTTGATACCCACCGCAAATACCTAAAACTGTTCCACCAGATGCGGCATAATGTTGAATTGCTTCTGCCATACCACTTTTTTGCAAAAATAGCAAGTCAGGAATTGTGGTTTTTGTACCTGGAAGAATTACGGCATCTGGATGTCCCAAATCTTGCTTAGGGCTTAAGTATTTTATCGCAACTGAGGATTCTGATTCTAAGGGGTCAAAGTCGGTAAAATTGGCAATTCTCGGTAAGCGAATAACGGAAATGTTAAGCTCGTTACTGGTTTTGTTAGACCGACGATCCAGTAAATCAAGGGAGTCTTCCGCCGGAAATAGATGTTCTATGTAAGGAATAACACCGACAACGGGAATCCCAGTACGTTCTTCTAACCATTTTATTCCTGGTTCCAAGAGCGATCGCTGTCCCCGAAACTTGTTAATTACTACACCGCGAATTAAAGCGCGTTCGTCTGGTTCTAGTAATTCCAAGGTTCCCACAACATGGGCAAAAGCACCACCCCGGTCAATATCAACTACCAGTAGCGTGGCTGCATTTAAATGTTTCGCTACCCGCATATTTGTCAAGTCGCGGTGCTTAAGATTAATTTCTGCCGGACTACCGGCACCTTCGCAAACCAGCATATCAAACTCTGTTCCTAAATGCTGAAGCGATTCTTCGATTGCTCGCCAACCGATTTCAAAATATTGCTCGTAGTACTCTGCGGCACCCACTTTGCCTACAGGTTTACCCTTAATAATTACCTGGGAGGTCATATCTCCTTGAGGTTTGAGTAAAATTGGGTTCATTTCCACCCAAGGAACGATTCCAGCAGCCCAAGCTTGTACCGCTTGCGCGTAACCCATTTCACCCCCACTAGCGGTGACATAAGAATTTAAAGCCATATTTTGACCTTTAAAGGGAGCCACTCGCCAACCACGCCGCGCTAAAATGCGACAAATAGCTGCGGTTATCAGTGATTTCCCTGCGTGGGATGTTGTCCCCACTACCATAATTGATTTCATAAATAATTATCGATTTTTCAAGACAAGGGCTGAATTTTAAAGGGACTAGGGACTAGGGATTAGGGATTAGGGACTGGGAACTACGGCAGAGAAAGGGGAAAATATTTGTTCTTTCTTACCCTTTAAACTTTTCCCTGATGAAATTACTCGTTCCCATTCCTCAGTCCCTAGTCCCTAGTCCCTAGTCCCTATATATTGTTCCCTTTGATTCCCTAATGCTAACTCTTTATCTTGAAAATCTAGAAAGGTAGTCTAAAAGTGCGAATTGAAGAGTTATAAAGGCGATCGCGCCATGAAGCAGACCGTTTTGGGTTTTGTTGTAGTTTTTCTACCACTTGCCGACCAAGGGGAGTGAGACGAAAACTATCCGTAATTCCCTGACCATCGACTTCGCGTCGCAATATACCGACTTGAATTAGCCAATCTAAGGCGTTATCACATGCTAATTCTGACTCATATCGTTTGGTGTAGCCACTTTTGACACCAGAATCAAGGGCGATCGCACCCACTGATACACTCTGATGACGCATCGCTGTAAATAAACACAGATTGAAGGGAGAACAAACAAGCGATCGCTCGGCTCGTTCTACTGTGCTAGCAGGATAAGGAAAACTATTCTGGCTTTGCAAATCTACCGCAGGCATATTGTATTTGGGTTTTTCACCGAAGATAAAAGAATTTGTCTGTTTTCACTCTAGTACTTTAACCAATTCCTGATCGGGGTAACTTAGCAGCTTTAACAAAGATGCGCGATCGCTTCTAAGGACGGTGCAAGCCCTAGAGACTTCTGGAATCGACGCAGTGAAAAACGGATTTTTGAATAAGGAATCAGGGTTTATTCGTCGTCCCGAAGAATATTAAGATACTGAAGTAAGGCGAAACGCTCTGGGGATTCGTGTTAGCCTAAGTCTTTTTTGCCACACATCCAAACATCTGCACAATTTATTTAGGTTTGCATTACCGCAACAATTCCTGAATCTGCACTGATGTTAATTCTTGCACATTACTCAAAATTATCGCCGCTCCCGCTTCTCGCAATGTTTGGGCATAAGCATCACGCCGCGCTACCGTCTCCTGCACATGAGGCGGTAAAATACCTACACCAATCCAAGTACGCTCAGGCTCTACACTTCGCGCCTTCTCCACTGTGTACATATCTGCTACCGTATCTCCCAAATATATTACTGGCTGTAATTTGTCAAGAGCTAATAGCCGAATAGTGGCGAAAAGCCCGGTAGGGTCTGGTTTAGAGGGTGCATCTTCCATCGCTACTAATACAGGTGACTTTAAACCCAGGCGTTTTTGCAAAACATAGGTAGCGGAAGCGCGAGTTGCACCGCTAAAAAAGCCCCAGCCAATCCCAGCTAATGTAAGTTGATCAAAATAGCTAGGCTGTAACAATAATGGCTCATCGCAGATATAACCCGTCCAATTGTCTGGGTTGAGTCCTCGGTAACGCGATTGAAAAAACGCAACGATCGCACTGTAATCTAGTTGCAATTCCTCACGGGGTATAGATTTTTCAAAATAGCGGTAAATTAACTCTTGGGATGCTTCCCAATCGTTATTCCAGATGCCTTCAGACTTGAGTTCGTCAATATCTAGTGGTGTAGGGCGATACGCTCCCGCTGTAAAATGCTCTACAGTATCTGCCAGCGCTCGTCTATAGGAACCGCCAACATCGCGGATTACACCGTCAATATCAAAGACTACAATGGCTTTTGCAGAAGTTGGTTCAGTCATGGGTAGGGAGGTAAAGAGTTTTATTTTTATCCCAGCCAGAGCGTGAGATTATGACACCGATAAAAAATCACAGTCGAGGACTTGTTCTAGTGTAAAGGGAGATTGTTCAGGGAAAGTAGCGATCGCTAATCCAGTTTCAATCACAGCCAGTCGTCTAGCGGTTTGATAGCTTTCCTCAAAAACCTGATCGAAGTGAGGTTTCAAACTGGGACTTTCCAGGAGTGCCTTTTGGACTCGTCTGCGGTGTTCCAATATTGTGTACTGCCAACTTTTTGAGCGCCTTTCAGTTTGAATTTGGTATTTGAGCAGATGCATCAGCAACACTTCCAGATTGCTCTCCAATGCCCGCTTTTCACTTCTGCCCATCGTTTCAATTTCTTCAATCAGATTGTCTAAATCCAGTTGTGTGAAACTCTTTTGCTTGAGCAGTTCTGCCGTGGTTTGAATCCACAGGTAAAAGTCTTGCTCATACAAAGAAGAACCAGATTTCTGAGATTGGGGCAGTTGGGCAGTCATAAACATCTCTCAAAGCGCTGACTATACCTTATGGTAATCTTTGTATGTAGCTTGCGTTAAGCGTTGCCACAACACACCGCATAACTTAGTTGAAAGTACTTTATGATACTTCATTCCCCATTGAGTGAGGTATTGCGTTAGAATAAGCGATCGCACGAGTTATTTCCTTTTTGCCCACAAATTAGCGGAGGTATGATTGACCAAGTTTATTTTAAAGATTTTGTGGTTGGATGAAAACGTCGCCTTGGCGGTCGATCAAGTTGTCGGCAAAGGCACAAGTCCCTTGACTAAGTACTTTTTCTGGCCTAGAAATGATGCCTGGGAAGAGTTAAAAAAAGAGCTTGAGTCAAAACATTGGATTACTGACGTCGATCGCGTTGAGTTGCTCAACAAAGGAACAGAAGTAATCAACTACTGGCAAGAGGAAGGCAGAAACCGTCCGATGGCTGAGGCTCAACTAAAATTTCCCGAAGTTACCTTCACAGGTAGCGCCTAATTTTCGCTCTCGCAAAAGCCTTCAGGCTGGAAGCCTGAGGCTATACGAACAAAGCCTGCCGACCCAGGCTGAAAACCCTTTTTTCGTAGTCTGCGTAGGTGGACTTGGTACGCACAACGCTGCACTATGCGCGGGTGTCGGGCAGTTTGAAAATAACGCCTAGTATCGCATAATTTAAGTTGATTGTGATTCTACAAGCTGCCAAAGTTTGATTGTCTTGTCCCTGCTGCCGCTAGCAATCAGTTGTGCAACAGGGCTGACAGCAACGGTAAACACTGAGTCTATATGACCAGATAAAGTAGCAATTTCTGCTGTTGTATTGACTCCAGAAAGCTTTATTGTCTTGTCCCAACTTCCACTAATTAACGTTTCCCCATCAGCACTGAAAGCTAGTGTCACCACCGACCAGGAATGACTGGAAAGTGTGCGAATTAACTTACCAGTGTTCACCTCCCACAATTTAATAGTGTTATCATCGCTACCCGTCGCCAAAATTTGACCATCCGGACTGAAAGCGACTGTTAAAACCGCCCCTGTATGACCTATAAGTGTTTGATAAGGGTGGTTTTTTAATTGATTTGTAGACAAGTTCCACAAGTTAATAGTTCTGTCAAAACTAGCACTTGCCAAAAGCTTTTCTTGCGGACTAAACGCAACTGCACTCACCTGTAATTTATGTCCCGTCAAAGTGCAAATTTCTTTGCCAGAATAAACATCCCAGATTTTGACTGTTTTATCCCAGCTACCACTAGCTACCAGCTTTCCATCGTGGGTAAAGGCGACTGATTTGACAGGGCGGGAGTGTCCAACTAAAGTTAAAATTTCTTGGCAGGTGTTGACATCCCAGATTTTGATAGTTTTATCATCGCTTGCGGTTGCCAAAAGTTTTCCATCGGGACTAAAAGCAACTGACTTCACCGCTTGGGAATGTCCCCTCACATTAGCGATCGCTTCAAATGTCTTTAAATCCCAAAATATAATACTTTTATCATCATTGCCACTAACCAAAATATTACCATCAGGGCTAATGGCAATGGAATTTACATTACTTAATACACCATTTCCAGTCAAAGTATGCAAGCATTGCCACGGAGGTTTTGGGATTTGAGATTTGGGATTTTGGGATTTAATACCCATCACTTCCATAACTTCATCAGCCAATTGAAAGCGACGATTTACAGCGTTTTCCAGCAACTTATCGAGAATTTTCGCCAAGCGATCGCTTACTTTAGTGGTAAGATAATCTCGCCAAGCCCAGCAATTATTCGCAACATCAAATAAATCAAAGGTTGGAATCTGGGTAAGTAAATAAATGCAAGTTACACCCAAGCTATAAAGGTCACTTGCAAATACGCATTTACCCTGAATTTGCTCAGGAGCCGCATACTCTGGACTGCCGATATTGCTATGCTCTGTCAAAGAGTCGATTTCTAGCCCAAATTTAGCTGTAACAAAATTGACTAAAATAAAATCCCCCGTTTGAGTGCGGATGATATTTTCGGGTTTAATATTGCCGTGAATTATATGGCGATCGCTAATATATTTGAGAACAGGCAATAAATCCTCTAAAAGTTGCCAAATCTGACTTTCACTAAAAACACCCTCATCGGATAGCACAGAAGCTAAGTTGCTACCTTCAATAAACTCCTGTACCAAATAAAATTGCCCTTCCTCCTGGAAATACGCCAAAATTGCGGGAATTTGTGGATGCTTACCGATTTCTTCTAATAATTGCACCTTTCGTTCAAAACCGACAATTTGCAGCGAGAACTCTGTAACCACACAACGAACCACAGGAAACAGACTTTCATCCACAGCTAAGAAAGTCTTGGCAAATTCCCCTTGACTGATCAATTTAAGTAAACGGTAACGTTCTTGTATCAGCAAACCTTATGCCGTTATAAAGGTAAAACTTATCAGCTTGATTGCCTTATCATTTTAGCTTTACGTTTGCGTAGTATCGCGTTTGATAAAATCTATTTTTTTATCTCTGCCACAATAAATTAGCCCAAGAAGATGAGTGATTTGAATCACAGCAAACACTTAAGTACATTGTTATACTATGAGTGTATTACATTGATGAGGGTAGGGGTTCACCAGAGTTTAGCTTGTGAATCCCGTCCGAATTGGATGAACCACTGATGGGGTATGCCAATAAAAAGGCATGATGAAAACCTGGGTGATACTTAGATGCATTGACGCATATCTGGGGTGTATTGAAGATGTGCCACTGAACCGCAGGATAGTTGAACTTGAAGAAAGGGTTGCAGAATTAGAAGCTGCGGTGAAGAAAAATTGTGTTGGGTAGTCTACCGAAACGAGATTGCAGAGTCTGTTGTATGGGTTTTCCATTCGCTTATATTCTGAGGATTTCTTATTTTCCTCTGGTTAGAGTGATGGCAATACGGTTCGGATAAGGTTTTTTGATGAAAATTATAAGATCACAAAGACGCAAGGGTATCGCCGTCTTTACAATAATCAGTCTTTTGTAGAGACGAGATAAATCGCTGTCTCTTGCCTTAACCGAACCGTATCGAGAGTGATGCAAAAGCGATTTATCAACCTAAACAATACTTAATTTCAAATGTGGTACGGGAGAAACATCCCTGTCACCGAAAATATATTTTCTGAAAAAATTGAATTTTGAGAGTTAAAAATAAATGAAGACAAAATTGAATAACCTTAAGAACAATTCACTATTCTATATTAAGAAAAATTCACTATTCTATATACTGCTAATACTTCAGGCAGTTAGTTTAGGAACTACTATAGAAGGAGCCAAGATAGTATTATCATCATTAGAACCTTATTATATTTTAGGAATAAAAATTGAAGCATACTATCTTTTAGGAGCTGGCATACAGTTTTTATTGCTATGGATTTTTACAATTGGTAAAAACGAAATAAAATCTTCTTTGAGAAAATGGATACTAATTTTAGTTTATACATTTGCTAGCATTTATACAAGCTTCTTTTCTTTCTACCAAGGTATTGCCGATGAAAATCTCACACAAAACAACAATGACAATGCTATAAATAAACATAATGATTTAAAGTTATTTATCTATACACAGCAAGTAGGAGAGTTAAATCATATCAATACCCGAATCGAAACTGCTAAGAAAAATAAAATCGAACAACGTGAGGATGGAGAGCCAAAAAAAGTTAGAGAGCAAACAAAGAAATTAGAGACATTGGGAGAAGAGAAGGATAATCTTTCCAAGAAATATCAATATACTAAAAATCAAGACGTAAAAAGTAATTTTCAGAAAACACCAAAAGAATTAGAAAGTCAAAAAGCCATAAAAATTTTTAGAGACGATCAAGCTGCTTTAAAAGCTGTTCCTCCAGAAATAAAAAAGGAATTAGAGAGTAAAGAAAAATTTGATATAAAAGAAGAATTTAGCAAAGACAAATATATGCCAGAAACTTCTTACTTTTTAGTTCCTTTTACCAAAGTAAAGGAAGGAAATGCTCTCGCAATACTTGCACTTGTTTTAGCAAGCATTGTTGATGGTACATCATTAATCCTTGGTTCTATTGTGGATAAAAAAGGTGAAAATAGGGAGGGACTTAAAAAAATTGGGGCAAAAATGATTTTACTAAGCAACGCTTTATCAAAAGGATTAAAAGAATTTTTGCCAAATCTAATAGAAGAAATAGCACATCTAATACGGACTATATTAAAATCATTAGGTAGCATCCCTAATGCTTTTTTATTTGGACTAATTAGTGCAAAAAATAGAGGTCTACAAGTCTTCTTTTTTAATGTTAATACTATAGAAATCAAGGGAAATAGAAAAGAATTTTTATCTATTTTGTTCGACAGTATTGAATCTCCTTGGGATAATAAGGAAGCTGAATTTAGAATAATTTACAAAAAACTTATATCCTCTACTCAAAATAATAATGAATCATTTAGAAGTGGATATAAAAGATTAGTCTTTTATATGCATCATCTTCAATGGTTAGAGAAACAGATAGAAAAC
>CASBQA010000264.1 GCA_949127635.1 Nostocales cyanobacterium PMM_0069
AGATAATTTTTATCAAAACTTTGACTAGTAGTGCTAGGAAGATATCTCCTAAATTGAGAGTAACACTCGAATACTGGTGTTCTTGGCTGATTGAATCTGTTCCATTTTTGATTGCTTGTGCAGTACTTATAAGCGTTATCAGCCTGAAAAGTCCTATCCTGCTTTTTTGCTTACTTGTTGGTAGTTTAATTACAATAATTATACAGCAAATTGGGCAGCAGGTTCATCTACCCAGGCGATCGCTCATATTGTTACAAATATTAGCAGTAGCCATCGTCCTGAGTTTATTTTGGTTAGACTATTTTGCAGTTCCCGCACAAGCCCAATTTTTTAAGAGAGCCGAAGATTTCTTTAAACAGAATCTCACCACAACAGGAGATGCAACAGCAAACAATGGTACCCAAGCCGTTAGTTTAATATTCAACGTGTTGCGAGCACTTTACCTACTTTACATAGCAGTTTCTTTGATTGGTGTTATTAACGCAGTTCGCAAAGATGAAGATTGGCAAACTATCGCCAGAACTCCGTTATTAGTAGTTGTGGCTGTTACAATTGCTGATGTTCTCACCGGCTTTGTAATTGGCGATAGTAATAAGGCTCCATAATTTATTTAGATAAAATGAAAAAAACCTAAGAAATTTTCCATGACTCAAGACAAAGAAAAAGACTTTCGTCCAGTCAATCAAATTTTAGGAAGCCAACCTTCATTAGGACCAATTCCCGCCGATCAAGTCCTTCCTTGGACGCTTATTGCCTTAGCTGCTTATTTTATCATCAATGGAATTTTTGGGGGAATTTTTCCAGATGACTTTCAAAAATGGTTGTGGACGATACTAATTACTATTTGGGGAATGGCAACTTGGTGGATATTAACAGGTGGTAGGAGTTGGCGCTTTTTAAGTAAATTTGTTGGTGTTCCAGCTTGGACTAGAGGCTTTGCTCGTTATCAAAGCATACTATTCGTTAACCATGAAGCAAAAAATCGGAAAACAAAGCGTCGGCGTCGCAGGTAGTGAGAGATTAACACCGTTTGAAGATGCTTTACACCTAGCGACAATGTTGCGCGTCTCACTTGGTGGACGTGATATTGGTGCTTATCTTTTGACAAAGGGAAGCCAAAAAAATAGATTTTGCTTTGTTTTTGGTTTTGAATGTCGAGGTATTCATACTACTTTAAGAACAGACCAAATAGATGTAATTATTAGCAATATTGAATCGGGTTTAAAAGACATTCCCGGTAATGAGAGAATAACCTTTCATTTGAGTTCTTTTAGCTCTGATGAAAAACGACAAAAAGAACTAAATTCAATCATCAAAAAAACGCCATCTAAAGATATAAAATACTTGTTAATGGCGGAAAGAGCAAGAACAAAAGAACTTACAGTTTCTGGGATTCGCAAACCGAAATTTCTCAAAATTTATGTAACTTATACCGTTGAACCAAACTCCAGCAATGCAGATGATTCGATAGAAAAGCTTTTAGCAAAAGCGGAATTGTGGTGGTTGAAATTCAAAGGAGATATGGCAGAAGTTGAAAATCAGCGCATAGAAACCATTGTGAGCAATGCTTACAAACAAGGTTTTTGTCGCTGGGAACAAATATTATCTAATCAAATGGCGTTGGATGTTAAGCCTTTGACTAGTGAAGAACTTTGGGGAGAAATATGGAGAAGATTTAATGATACCCCACCGATAGATATTCCCCAATTAATGACTTTAGATGAAAATGGACTGCACGAAGAAGCTCATTCAGATTTAGCTAGTACCAAATTACTTGTAGATAATGTCCACAGTACAACTTTGCTGATGGAATCTAGTGTACCTTGTGCCGATCGCTCGTGGGTTCATGTTAAAAATAATTATATTGGGGCATTAACATTTTTAGAAAAACCTGGTGGTTGGCAGAATAAATCTTCTCAACTGCGCTATTTATGGGAATTATTAGCAAGAGAAACGGTTGTTGATACAGAGATTTTTTGTGAGTTAACTGCGGCAAATCCAGCAATAGTAAAAAACACTTTGCAACGAGTGCTGAAGCAGTCGAATGTGACAGCAACAATGGCTCAAGAAAAAAGCCGAACCATTGATGTCAACGCTCAATTAAAATTAAGAAAATCCGTAGCAGCACAAGAACAATTATATGAAGGTGCAGTACCTATTTATACCGGGATAGCGATTTTTGTCCATCGTCCAACTGTAGAGAAATTAGACGAAGCAACAAGATATATTGAAAACTGTTTTCAACGTCCAGCAAGGGTAATTAGAGAAACAGAATATGCGTGGAAAATTTGGCTGCAAACTTTACCGATAGTTTGGGAAGGTTTGTTAGCAAAACCCTTCAACCGACGGCAGTTGTATTTAACAAGTGAAGTTCCCGGATTAATGCCTTTAGTATTAACTAAAGTAGGCGATCGCGAAGGTTTTGAATTGATTGCAGAAGAGGGAGGAACACCCGTATATTTAGATTTATTTAACGAACATAAAAATTTAGCGCTATTTGCCACAACTCGTGCTGGTAAATCAGTATTGGTGTCAGGAATATTAACTCAAGCTTTGGCGCATGGTATTCCGGTAGTGGCGTTAGATTTCCCTAAACCAGATGGTACATCTACCTTCACTGACTATACAGAGTTTATGGAGGACAGTGGAGCATATTTTGATATTTCTAAACAATCGAATAACTTATTTGAGCAGCCAGACTTGCGATCGCTAGAACCAGAACAACAGCGCGATCGTCTGCTCGATTATACTGCCTTTTTAGAATCAGCCTTAATGACAATGGTTTTAGGCTCATCTACAGAAAATCCACTGTTATCGCAAACCGTGCGATCGCTTCTTAATTTGGCTTTAACAGCTTTCTTTGCTGATGAAGGTATAAAAGAGCGATATCGAATAGCAATAGCAGGGGGATTTGGCACTTCAGCTTGGCAGAAAACCCCCACATTAAGAGATTTTCTTTATTTTTGCACAACAGAACATCTACAAATTAATTCTCTAAGTGGCAGAGTTGAAGATGCCTTAAGTCAAATTCAATTGCGCTTGCGATTTTGGCTTTCTAGTCGCGTAGGACAATCGATTTCTGCACCATCTAGCTTTCCTACCGATGCACAACTTTTGGTTTTTGCTCTGAGAAACCTCTCAGATAATGAAGATGCAGCAGTCCTATCTTTAAGTGCTTATTCAGCAGCATTACGACGCGCACTCAGCAGTCCAGCTTCCATATTCTTCATTGATGAAGCACCAATTCTATTTGAATTTGACCAAATTGCTGACTTAGTTGGCAGAATTTGCGCCAATGGTGCAAAAGCTGGAATTAGAGTTATTTTATCAGCACAAGACCCCGATACCATCGCCAAATCTAAAGCCGCATCGAAAATTTTACAAAACTTATCAACACGATTAATCGGACGCATTCAACCCGTTGCCGTCGATAGTTTCATCCAAATATTAAAATATCCCCGTGAAATTATTTCTCGTAATGCTTCAGAAGGCTTCTTTCCTCGCAAAGAAGGCATTTATAGCCAATGGCTGTTAGATAATAACGGGATTTATACCTTTTGCCGCTATTATCCAGGTTACGAACAATTAGCAGTAGTTGCTAACAACCCCAATGAACAAGCTGCACGGAGTAAAATAATGCGAGAATACAGCGATAAATATGAAGCAATTTCTACATTTGCACGTCAGTTAGTTGCTTCATTACGTGGTAGTTAACATAGCAATTTTAAAAAGACTTAACCCCCAAATCCCCTTCCCTGCAACTACGGTGTACACACAAGTATTCAAATGACTCAAAATTCCCTCAAAACCTCACCCTGTCCGTTCCGGACATCCCTCTCCTTACTAAGGAGAGGGAAAGATTTTAGCGTAGCTAAAAGCGAGGGTGAGGTTTTGCCTTTAATATGGTTGAACTACTTAAGAGAACAAAGTACTAAATTAGTATATAATTTCTAGATGTTTTTCCAGGTTCAGACGTATGAAAAAAATCGCCCTTTTGACACTTTCTCTATCATTCCTCATCATCCTACCAGCAACAGCACAACTAGGCAAAGTTTGGACTGATTTTCAATCATATTCTACAGATTTACAAAATTATTTATCAAATAATGTCAACGACAGTTTAAAACCTGTAGAATTTCAATCTCAAAATGCCATTGATAACGCAAAAGGAGAATTGAATATACCTAATCCTGTTGACGCTGGAGAAAGAGTTAGTACTGATATATTTCTCAACTCTATATCAGATAAATTTGAAAATAATCCTGTGATACGTTCAACTTTAGTTAGTAATGAAATAAATCGTTTAATTACTCGTAGTTCAGCCGCCAGTATTTTGGGTGTCAATGGTCAAATTAGGTCAAAAAACAAGTTAGAAGATACTGAAAGAAGACTGGAAAACATTGGCTTATTTGACCAGGAGCAGGATGAGGCAGAGAATAATCTGATCGCAAAAATTCCAGGTTTCCTCAACCAGATTTCGTCTCTTGATCCTGCTAACACGGCGTTTAAAACTGCACTAGATCAATTAACAGGTGCTAGTCAAGTGCAAACCGTTAAAATTCAACGCGAACAAGTAAAAATTGTAGCCGAAACACTTGGTCAAACAATACAGACAAACCAATCTTTGCAATACACTAACTTAAATCTAGCAAGTCTTTCTCAGCAAATGGAAGATACAAATCGTGCTAGAAGAGTAGACGCATCCGCAGAAGCAGCGCGACTTTTGCGAACCACTTCTCAAGCAGATTTGTTTGGCAGAAAAAACAACTAAAAATCATGATTAAGAACTTATTCTTACGTAGTGAGCGGTTTACCGCTCATTTTAAGGGCTGTTAGCGGAGCTTTCCCGTAGGGTAGCTCTTACTACAAAAAAACCTTTATTTACACTTATCATACATAATTTAATAGAGCCTTAACTTCCTTTTAAAGGAAAGCTATAAAAATGAGAGATATTTTATTACTTCAAATCGGTATAAATGATGTTCTCGGCAATGGAGCCACAACTGCTAGAAGTATTGCCGAAGGTTGGGATCAACAATGGGTAGATTTATTGCAAAATGATACTATTAATAATTTATATGGAGCGCTGACAAGTCTAGGTGTATTTTTTGCGGTAGGAACCCTACTGTTTTTTATGGTACAGTGGCTACAAGATGCTATCAATAGCGATTTTTCCCGTCCAATAACAGCTTTAATTTGGCCTTTTGTAGTAGTGATACTATTAACCAATTCTGGAAATGGCACTGTATTGTCTAATTTAACATTAGGAGTCAGGAATTTTCTCAATACCGTGAATCAGCAAGTAGTGACAACAGCAGACGCAAATCAAACTTATCAGCAAGCACTGAATATGACTGTTGGTGAAGAAATAGCTGGTTCTTTATTGCGTCCTTGTCAGTCACTAACTGGTGAGCAACAAAATCAATGCTTTGTCAAAGCTAAGGAAAAAGCTGACACTCTCTGGGTGGAATATAGAAATTTATACGGTGATAAACCTTGGATAGATAGACTAGAAAACAAAGTAAATAATATTACATTTAATACAGCTAGTATCTCCGAAAATTCATTTGATTCTTTCTTAGGTTCTACAGTCCAAATTAGTATCAAAAACTTTTTAGTTTCATTACAATATGCTTTTCAAAATTTGATAGAAGCGACAATGTTGCTGATAGCAGCTTTGGGACCGTTAGCTGTGGGTGCATCTTTACTCCCTGTAGCTGGTAAACCTATTTTTGCATGGCTAACTGGGTTTTTATCGATAGGTATATCTAAGATTTCATTTAATATTATTGCCGTCTTAACTGCCACAGTTATTGTTAATGGACCAGGACAGGATGTTAATGCCGATCCAGACTTAATGTGGTTTATAATTTTTCTAGGAATTTTAGCCCCGATTGTATCTTTATTTGTGGCTGCTGCGGGAGGATTTGCAGTCTTTAGTGCTATCAGCAATACGGCTTCGTGGGTTAAGGAGAGGGTATAAATCTCAAGTAAGGGGGATGACTAAATGGTACGTTTACTGGAGAAAAGACAACGAACAGGAAGTATTTTAACAATTTTTGCGATCGCTACCTTCAGTTTGCATCTCTCGGCTATATTCTTATTAATATTTCAAGGTATAAATATTCGCCAACTCAGCGTGAGAAAACCTCCTAACTTTGTGCAACTGATAGATGGCAAACCAGCTGATGTTAGTGATGTGGAAAGAGACCCAGAAGCAATTCGACAATTCGTCAGTAAAACGATGACATTAATGTTTAATTGGTCGGGAAAACTACCACCACAATCTATCGAAGAAGCCACACAAGCTCAAGCAGATGCAGGAATATCAATTCAAACTTTACGGGGTGGTAGCCGAAAAGTTAGTACAACAAGTTGGATAGCTAGTTTTGCTTTATCTGAAGATTTCCGCAAAGGTTTCTTAAGCAAAATTGCGGAAATGACAGCACCAGAAGTTTTTTATAATAAACCCAGTCAAAATATTTCTGGACAGTTAGTTATTAAGCGAGTTTATCCACCTGAAAAAATTGGTTTGGGTAAATGGCGAGTTGGGATGGTAGCTGACCTGATTCAAAAAAAACAAGCTGACAATAGAACAATAATAACTCGTTTTAATAAAGATTTACTTGTTCGCGCGGTAGATTCTTTTGCTTATCCACAACTTGATAATACCACTGTTCTGCAAAAAGCAATTTATAGCGTCCGCGCCGATCAACTAGAAATTTACGAAATTCGTAACTTATGTTTAATCGATGAATACAATAACCAAAATCCAGATGTAAATGTATGCGGTAATAGACAAAGAACTGATAGTTTTATCAAATAATTTTATTTAGGTAAATATTAATGCAGATACTTAAAACTGAAAATAAGAAAAGCAGTATTTTACCATTATTTGCCGTCGCAACATTTGGTTTGCATCTGCTCACTTTACTAGTACTGTTCTTCCACTGGTCTATGTTGCAGCAGTTACAACGACGATTAACACCTCAAAGTTTAGTGCAACTTGCTGATGGACATGCCATAACAGTAGACCCCAAACCGAATTTAGAGCGACATCCAGAGACAATTCGGCGCTTTGTCGGTGAAACTATGACCTTAATGCTTACTTGGTCGCAGCAACAGCAGCCAAAAACTGTTTGGGAAGTTAGTTCTGAACTGATAGCTAATGAATTGCAGCCAAAATTACAATCACAAATTAGTCCCACTGAAAACTTAAGTAAAGGAACTGAAAATGTATTGGTTATAGAAAGAATTTCTCAACCCACAAAAATAGAAGATGGAAAGTGGAAAGTGGAAATGTTTGCTAATCAAATAATTTTTACAAATTCTGATAGATTGGGAAAATCAATTCAGGATATTTCAATTCATATTTTTTTATGATTTCTCCAGTTTCATCTGTAGAAGCATCGTCATGTACAAT
>CASBQA010000265.1 GCA_949127635.1 Nostocales cyanobacterium PMM_0069
CCCTTAATCCCCCCTTGGAAAGGGGGGAAACAAGAGATTCTTGTCCCCTCCCCTTTACAAGGGGAGGGTTAGGGTGGGGTAATTCGAGGACTGGTAGTAATTCGATGACTTGTGTGTACACTCTAGCCTGAAAGGAGAGAGGAATAAACATCGTCCGAAACCTTTGTAAAGACGTTCCACCGGAACGTCTCTACGCAATTGTTAAAACAAATCTAAATCTGTCAGCGCACCGAGACTGCTGGAAGATACTAATTTAGCATATTTCCCTAACACACCTTTGGTATAACGAGGTGGACGGGGTTGCCAATTAGCACGACGACGAGCTAATTCTTCATCGGATACATTTAATTGCAACAGTCGAGCATGGGCATCAATTGTGATAGTATCACCTTCTTCCACAAGAGCGATCGCTCCCCCAACTGCTGCTTCTGGTGCCACATGTCCAACCACCATTCCGTAAGTACCACCAGAAAATCGTCCGTCTGTAATTAACCCCACCGAATCAGCCAAACCCGCACCGATAATTGCTGAGGTTGGTGCTAACATTTCCCGCATCCCTGGACCTCCTTTTGGTCCTTCGTAGCGGACAACGATAACATCACCTGCATTTATCTTATGCGCCAAAATCGCATCTAAGCAAGATTCTTCTGATTCAAATACTCGTGCATTTCCAGTGATTTTCGGCAACTTTACGCCTGTAATTTTTGCTACCGCTCCTTCTGTGGCGAGATTTCCTCTCAGAATAGCCAAGTGTCCTTGGGGATACATCGGGTTATTCCAAGGACGAATTACATCTTGATTGGGGGATGGTTCATCTGGTATATCTGCCAAGACTTCAGCGATTGTTTCTCCAGTGATGGTGAGAGCATCCCCGTGAAGTAAATCATGCACAAGTAGCATTTTCATCACTTGGGGAATACCACCAGCTTTATGTAAATCTGTCGCTACATAACGTCCGCTGGGTTTTAAATCGCACAAAACTGGAACACGAGCGCGGATAGTTTCAAAGTCATCTAAATTAAGTTTGACGCCAGCAGTGTGTGCGATCGCCAAAAAATGCAATACTGCATTTGTGGAACCACCCACTGCCATAACCACCGAAAGAGCATTTTCGATAGATTTGCGGGTGATAATTTGGCTTGGTAGAATTTGTTTGCGGATTGCTTCAACTAAAACAAACGCAGATTTTTCTGTACTATCTGCCTTTTCCGCATCTTCTGCCGCCATTGTCGAGGAATATGGTAAACTCATACCCAGCGCCTCAAAAGCGGAAGACATGGTATTAGCTGTGAACATTCCCCCACAGGAACCTGCACCAGGACAAGCTTTGCGCTCAACTTCTAAAAGTTCCTTATCGTCAATTCTCCCAGCACTGTGTTGTCCGACAGCTTCAAAAGAACTGACAACAGTTAAATCGCGTCCATCGTGGTGTCCGGGTTTGATTGTACCCCCGTAAACAAAGATAGCCGGAATATTCATGCGAGCGATCGCAATCATTGCTCCAGGCATATTTTTATCACAACCACCGATAGCAAGTACACCATCCATACTTTGCCCAGTGCAAGCAGTCTCAATGGAATCAGCAATAACTTCTCGTGATACCAGGGAATATTTCATTCCCTCAGTTCCCATCGAAATCCCATCACTAATAGTAATTGTACCGAATAATTGCGGCATTCCTCCAGCATGTTTAATACTAGCTTCCGCTCTTAGTGCCAGTTGATTAATTCCCATATTGCAGGGTGTAATGGTGCTGTAACCATTAGCTACACCGACAATCGGCTTGATAAAATCTTCATCTTGAAAACCAACAGCACGTAGCATCGCTCGATTAGGCGATCGCTGTACCCCTTGAGTGATAACCTGACTTCTTAAATTCTCTGACATCTTTGTTCTCTTCCCCGCGAGCGTCACTTTGATTAGCGCTTATGTTACATGATTTTCTCATGCATAGGATGCACAATGAAGTGTGAAGTATGAAGTATGAAGTATGAAATTACCTCTTGTCACTTCATCTTTTATCCTTTATCCTTCATCCTTTCTTATGGCATATAGCGACTTTACGTTACGCAGAGTAAAGCAAGACTTTGGGTTAAGCACCGTTGAAGGGGGTCGTTTTTTACCAGAAGTTGAACCCATTACACCCAGTTTAGTCTTAGCTGGATTGTTGGCAGAAAATTTATCGTGGGCGATCGCTGTCGGCACCGAAAAGGCAAAATCTGAGATGATAGTTGCCCCAACTGTGTTAGAGGTTAAACGCATACTGAATCGGCAAATCAGCGTCTTTTCAGGAACTGACTTTACTGTTGATCCGGCAATTGGACTCAGCGGAGTTTGTGATTTCTTGATTAGTCGTTCTCCAGAGCAATTTGACATCGAAGCACCAGCTGTAGTTATTGTAGAAGCTAAACGCGACAACCTGAATATTGGTTTGGGACAATGCATTGCCGAAATGTTAGCAGCTCAAAAGTTCAATGAGGCAAATCATCAACCTCTTGCAACCATCTATGGAGTAATTACCAGCGGAACAGCTTGGAGATTTCTAAAATTATCAGGGCAAATTGTGACTATTGATGTGAGAGATTACCCATTTCCCCCAGTTGAGGAGATTCTAGGGATGCTAGTATGGATGGTGCAAAAGGGATAATTAGTTATGATTTTTACAGTCACTGCACCCCACCCCGATCAGCCCCTCCCCGCTTGCGGGGCTACGG
>CASBQA010000266.1 GCA_949127635.1 Nostocales cyanobacterium PMM_0069
AAGCGACCGAAGTAACCGTGTGCTGCAACGATGTTGTAGGTTTCTTCTTCTTGACCGAATTTGTAACCGTAGTTCAAAGATTCGGTTTCGGTGGTTTCACGCACCAAGGAAGAAGTTACTAGTGAACCGTGCATTGCAGAGAACAGTGAACCACCGAATACACCAGCTACACCTAATTGGTGGAAGGGGTGCATCAAGATGTTATGTTCTGCTTGGAACACAATCATGAAGTTGAAGGTTCCGGAGATACCCAAAGGCATACCGTCAGAGAATGAACCTTGTCCGATTGGGTAGATCAAGAATACTGCGGTTGCTGCTGCTACAGGTGCAGAGAATGCTAGGCAGATCCAAGGACGCATACCTAAGCGGTAAGAAAGTTCCCATTCACGACCGAGGTAGCAGAATACGCCGATCAAGAAGTGGAATACTACCAATTGGTAAGGACCACCGTTGTATAACCACTCATCTAAGGAAGCTGCTTCCCAGATTGGGTAGAAGTGCAAGCCAATTGCGTTAGAAGAAGGTACAACTGCACCGCTTATGATGTTGTTTCCGTAAATCAAGGAACCTGCAACAGGCTCACGGATACCATCGATGTCTACTGGAGGTGCTGCGATGAACGCAATGATGAAGCAGGTGGTTGCAGCTAGCAAGGTGGGGATCATCAATACGCCGAACCAACCGATGTATAGACGGTTTTCTGTGCTGGTGATCCAGGTACAGAAGCGTTCCCATACGTTGGCGCTTTCGCGTCTTTGTAAGGTAGTGGTCATGAGTTTATAATTGCTTTATTTGTGTATGAAATTTAGAGGAAGTTGTTTGCCCCTCTTGTTTATTAGATTAAAGGAATGGTTTAGATTTGTAAAGGTTTTTTAATTAATTATGTATTATGTGAGTCATTTGTTTTTCTTATATAAGCTAGAGACGCGGTGAATTACGCCTCTATCTATATATAATATAGGCGCGGAAAAAGAAAGAGACGTAGCATTGCTACGTCTCTACAAGGGTTCTGGGTAATGCATAGTTAATATCTATTAACCAGGAGGCCAAGTCATGTGACGTCCTCCTAATATATGTAAATGTAAATGATAGACACTTTGACCACCGTCAGAATCTGTGTTGATGACAACGCGATAACCGTTGGTGAGTCCTGCTTCTTCGGCAACGCGCTTTGCGGTTAATAAAAGATGCCCCAAAAGGTCGCGATCGCTTTCTTCGGCGTCAGTTAGTTTTACAATGGGTTTTTTGGGAATAACGAGGATGTGAACTGGTGCTTGGGGTTGAACGTCTTTGAATGCGATCGCTAAATCATCCTCATAAACAATGTCTGCGGGAATTTCTCGACGGATAATTTTACCGAAAATCGTGTCTGTGGGTTCACTCATGCTGATTTACCTGCTCATCTGCTACAGATTCTGTCATGTTTTGTATTTCGCTTTGCGTAAAATTAATTGAAGGTTAAGATTTAAACGCACTCGTGACGCTGAGGTAAACGCAGAGGGACGCGGAGAATTCGTATTATGAGGGTAGTGGTTGTTGATGTTTGAAGTACCAGTAGAGGTTGGCAACAGTGAAATCTGGTATTTCTTGCCAGTTTGAGGGGGCTAAGGCTTTATATCCTGACGCTGTTGCTTGCTGACTAATGTAGGATTCATGCCCTTGACGTAAGTTAGGCTTCAACATAAATTTTAGCTGATCCCGCAGAGATGCTGAATGAGATTTTTGTTTCAGTTTCTGATAAAGTAATACTTCTGGGGGTATGGAATCGGCAGTTGGGTCAGCGATCGCATCACTGCCAACACTAACTTCTGAAGTATCAAAATCAGCACTTTGAAGCAGTTTTATTTCTGATGGGGGCAGCGATCGCTTCCAATTTACATTATTTTGCCACGAGTTTAGTACGGCTAAATCATGGTCGTAAATCCGGGCAATCTCAGGGAAGATAAAATCAAGCTCATCATCTGTTTGACACAAATCAATTAAACTAAGGCTATCTTGGTGGATTTTATCTTGGAGAATTGAAAGGCGATCGCTCACTACTTCAAATGCACCCCGCAATTGATATGTCAAGGTAATTGTCTGGTCAATTGCCCAAGCGCACTCGAATCTACGCAGTTTTCCAGCAGCACAGATATCATTATATAATTGCGGATTGTTATAATCTGCTATTGCTTTACGTAACATTCCTTCTACACCGACAAGAGCCGCATTTCTGTCAGTTGCATCTGGTAACATTAATGTACTTCTAAGCCAATTAACTGCCTCAATAAAGTGTCCATAAGCCTGAGCTAGAATTGTGCGATGATGCTTAAATTCAACATCCTGGGCAACCTGGTCAATGTGTTTTAGAATTTCTGATCCTTGGTCTTTTAAGACTTCTTTCATATCAATAAAGCCGTCTTTAACTTCTAACCCCAGCAGCTTCACGTCTTCCCTTAGTTTCAAGGTTTGGTGCAGGTTCACGGCTGATAAAGCTACAGCTGCTACAGTTCCAACACCTATCACCGCTGTCGTTGCTTGTAAAACTCCTACGCTGTTCTGGAGCACGTTAAGCATTGCGTAGGTTTTTTGAAAGCCCAGGTGAGTTTGAACCATCTGCAAGCCACCCATAACTAACTGTGCAGGGGCAAATAAAGGGTTAACAGGAGAACCAATTACGTTGCTTGCAAGACTAACTGCGTGAGCGACAAATTTACCTGTTGCTTTGTCTCTAACTATGCCCAGTAATTGACCTGAAACTGTATCACGAACAATCTCATAGTTACCAGAGTTAATAAGCGCTTGAATTGCCGGAGCAAACTGAAACAGCATATTTTTAAAGGATTTGAAGATAATTTTTTACAGCCTAGCTTGTCCTATTGGCAAAGATAACGGTATTTTTACGGAGTTAGTTTCAGTGAAATTTGGGCATATTAAATTACGAGCAACTATATCAGATTACATCAGGGCTATTTCGTTCTAGACAGAAATCGCCCAGAACTGAAGTTCCGGGCTAATAGCTAAAGTCCGTTAAAACGGACTATAAGCTTTTCTCAGTCTTCTTTAGACGACTTTAGCTATTAGCCTCAGAATTTATTCTGAGGTGGACTAGATGAGAATGAAATAGTGCTGGATCACCATTCAAGGAAAAGATTATTGTGAATAACTACTTAAACACGTTTGAGAATATTACCCAATCTGTTGAGCAACTCTTGAAGGATGAGCATAATTCTTTAGAAATTAAGCAATCTGCTACAAGTTTGACGAACTCAGTTAAACCGTGTATTGAAGAACTAAAAAAATCGTCTACTAAACTCCAAGAGTTAATCTTAGTCTGTTCTAACGATCTATACCATGCTGAGAATATTTGGCAGAGCAAGCCAATGATTGCGTCAGCAGCAAAACCTGAAATATGGGAACAGCTTGGCGAGATTAGTGGAGTTTCCATTAAAATTCGGCAACTAGGAATTCAATGTAAAAATGAAGCAGTCAAACAAGCTAAGGAATCTTGGAATAAAGAAATAGAGTACTTGAGAAAGAGATGGTTTATTGATGCAAAAGGTCAGCCTAAGAAAGGAGTCGGTTGGGATGAGAAAAAGGGGTTTAGTAATGAAATTAAGTCCGAAGTAGACAAGCTATGTGAAAAAATAACCGAAATAATCAAACAAGGACTAATTTTGGTTTATCAAGAGCTTCAAAATATTAATTTTGAATCATATCACTATTATATCAATATGCTAGACGAGTCTAAAAAAGGGACGTTAAATAAACAGATAAACTTAAGAAATATTGAAATTAAAAATAAGTTCAAGAATCCTATAGAACATTTACCTAAATATCATTTAGGGTTAAAAAACAGTGTTAACCCATATTTAAAATTTTTGGTAGAGCAGGGTTTGGGAGATATCAACTGGGATCACGTTGTTAAGTTTCAAAATAACGTTTCTGTAAAGATTGAGAACTTTATCACAGCCATTTTTGATGACAGAATTGAATTAGCGACTGAAACTATGGCAAATGCGATCGCATTTTACAATGACTTCCTAGAGCAACAAGAGCGATATCAGCAAGAAACACCAGAACACCGTCAAGCTGAGAAAGCTTGGATTTACCAACAGCATCAGCAATTGGCACAGATACAGGGTGGAATTGAGGTCATCCTCAACGCTGGTTGATACATTACTGAATAACCGTTGTAGAAAATATATGCTTGCGAGAGTTTGGAGTGCATCAATTGTTGGCATCGACGCCGTTAAGGTAGGTGTAGAAGTCGATATATCGGGGGGTTTGCCGGGAATTATC
>CASBQA010000267.1 GCA_949127635.1 Nostocales cyanobacterium PMM_0069
CCAATGCCCATTGCCCCATGCCCTATGCTGGTTTCATGACAATAACACCGTAAGCATCTGGTGAAAGATACTTTTGGGAAGCTTGCATTAAATCGGTTGCATTTTGAGCCTGAATGTGATTTGGATAATCAAAGGCTGGTTCTAAGTCTCCTACCATAGATTGATAGTAACCGTACAAACCAGCGCGATCGCTTGGTGTTTCGTTCCCAAAAATAAACCTGTTAGCGACACGCTTTCGCACGCGATCAATTTCTGATTCGGCGATGATTTCTGTTTGTAGCCTGCTAATATGTTGAGCGATCGCACTTTCCACGGCTGGCAAATTTTCTACAGCGCAATGGACGGAAATATAAAAAGTCCCCTGTAACCGATGCGTCATATTACTCACAGAAACCGAAGAAACCAATCCTCTTTCTTCGCGCAAATCTCGCACTAGCCTTGACGTGCGTCCATGTCCTAAAATTCCCGCTAAAACATCCAGCGCGTAAGTTTCCGAAAGCTTAATTAACCCAGGAACTCGCCAAACCATCACCAAACGTGCTTGAGTTAGGCTTTCATCCACATATTCTTGGCGGACAATTTCTGTAAATGGTAATTCTTGAATAATTTCTAAATGCTGTTCAGGTGGGGTTATCGCATCTTTTTTGGTAAATCCCTCGGCGACAATTTCAATTAATTCTTCTACCGGCAAATTACCCACAACCGCAGCTGTCATTGACTGTGGTTGATACCACATTGCGTGAAAATCCCGCATTTGCACAGGCTTTAGTTGAGAAATCACTGTTTCTGGTCCCAATACCGAACGCCGATAGGGTAGTTGATCAAACGCTGTTTCCATCGCTCGTTGAAAGGTGCGCCGGCGAGGATTATCATCACTACGGCGAATTTCTTCTAAAACTACCAATCGCTCTCTTTCAAAAGCTTCGTCAGGAATACTGGCATTAGTTACTATATCAATTTGTAGTGGGGCTAGATCCGCAAAATCTTTGGGAGCAGTCGTCACATAGTAATGAGTATAATCTTGGCTGGTGGCAGCATTAGTAACAGCACCGCGCTCTTCAATTTGACGTTCAAACTCGCCGCTACTTAGTCGCTCACTGCCTTTAAAAATCATATGCTCTAAAAAGTGAGCCATGCCGTTAATTGCATCTGATTCTACGGCTGAACCGACTTTAACCCACAAATTAAGGTTAACGGCTTCAATTGGCATTTGCTCTGCTACTATAGTCAACCCGTTGGGCAAGATGTGCAGCTTTGGGGCATTGAGACGAGGAAAATTCAGCAGGGTTGAAGTCATTGGTGGTAAGGAAGTGAAAAGCTTTGTTACTTCTTTATTTTACCTAGGACTTATATAACCCGCGAAGTCAAAAAGTGTTGAGTTTGATTTTGCAGATAATAACCGCACAATTTTTGTCATCCTTCTAGAGAAGTATTTTTTTCAAGATATAACCATAGTTGCAATCTAAACAACCAGAGCGATCGCATTCATTCCGTAATACATAAATCCTGTCATTACGTAACATATAATTGATTTTCCTGTAGATTACTGTAACATGTAATTTAGGTTTATGATAAAATTAAGTAATTTCATGTAGAAATTTTTTCTTTTATTTCGCACTTTTTGCCAGATTTTTATCTGTTTTCGGTTTTTGGCTAACTTGTTAAATTCTTTAACCAACATTTACAATGTTTGTGAACAAAATGAAGGCTAATCTGCCCTTTGTTTCAGTTATTATTCCTGCTTACAACGCTGAGGCATTTATTGGTCAGACATTAGAATCTGTCCTCTCGCAGACTTACGAAAATATCGAAGTGTTAGTAGTTGATGATGGTTCTAAAGATAAAACTGCGGAAATTGTGGCATCTTTTGCTCAAAAAGACAGTCGTGTAATTTTATGGAAGCAGCAAAATGCCGGAGTTGCCGCAGCACGTAATTTAGCAATAGAAAAGTCGAGAGGGGAATATATCGCACCCCTAGACGCTGATGATATTTGGTATCCCTCTAAACTTGACAAACAAGTGCAATGCATATTAGAAGGAGGTTCATCTGTAGGATTAGTTTATGCCTGGTCATTATTTATTGACGAAGATGATGTAATTATCGGACAATATGCACCTTATGATTATTTGAACATTCACAGCGTACAGGGAGAAGTTTACCCAGCTATGCTGTTTAAAAACTTTATCGGCAACGCTAGTGCGCCATTGATTCGTCGAAGTTGTTTTGATAAAATTGGTGGTTACAACTGCGAACTTAAACAGCAAAAGGCTCAAGGTTGCGAAGATTGGGACATCTACTTAAAAATTGCAGAATCTTATCAGTTTCGGGTTGTGCCTGAGTTTTTGATTGGTTATCGTCAAGTAAGTGTCAGCATGTCTAACAGTTGTAAGACAATGGCAAAGTCTTACAATCTAGTTATGGCAGATTTCCAAAAACGACATCCGGAAATTCCTGCTTATATATATACTTGGTCTGCTAGTGCTTTTTACGTCTACCTTTCATGGAAAAGCAGAGCTTGCGGCGATTATTTGACTACTTTAGGATGGATATATAATGCTGTCAAAATGGATTATAGTCCGCTTTTGTTAAGACCAATTTATCAATGCATTATCGAATGTATTTTAAAAATCGCATTTAAACCGATAACGTCTTTGATTTGGTCAGATCATCACCGTTGGTTGCAATTCTTAGAAAAATTTAAACTTGTTCGGAAAGTATCTGTTAATCCCAATATTACAGTTACTGAGATTCAGGGACAAATGTATAAACCATACCAATACCCCACCAAACCTTATGCAAGAATTATGGGACAAAGATGGTTGCAAGTGTTACAGATGTGTCGAACGATATATGATTGACATCCTCCCACCACTGATTCGGAGTACCGGTGCGATTCGTTGATTAGTAAATCACGGTAATCAGTCCGGTGCGACCTGAAAAGGTTGTCTAGCAAGGGAAGCCCACTTCCCTAGAGGTTTCACACCCTCTACCCCCATGTAAAAGATTTATACAATAAATCTGGTCACGTCCAAGTAGGTAACGAAACAGACGGAATGCAGACCACAAATGTAATTTATGCTACTAGCCTAAAGCGGTATAAATGCTAGGGGAAATTCTTCTATGGCGAACGAAAGTGAATTGCTAATAAATTGCGTGATGTACCATCTCGTTTGGTTGATATGCGTAAATAGACTGTAAAAGGTTTGGAAGATACCTAATCTCCTACCGATATACTGATTAATATGTCGAGGTAGTGCGGGTAATTTATGCAGCACGAGATATTCCATCTATTTTTGGAATAACAGGGAATAGCGATCGCCGCCCCACCCCAGCAATGCAAAAGGGCGATCGCCTTTGGAATGAGCACGGTGATAGAATAGAATTACTAGGAGGCAATCGTGATGTCACAAACCAATGCGATCGACAGTATTAACTCACTGCTCTCGAAGCTCCCTGAAGCACTCCAAGTCGAGGCATTGCACTATATTGAATACCTCGCCTCCCGCAGCACGAATCGACCCTTACCAGAAGTTCTCGAACCGCCAGCCCTAACCCAAAAGCGAAACGGCTTCGGCATTCTCAAAGGCAAAGTCACGATCGCCGATGACTTTGATGACCCGCTAGAAGAATTTGCCGATTACCAATAATTTATGAACCTTCTGATCGATACTCACATTCTGATTTGGTATATTGCAGGACATCCCAAACTGAACAAAACCATGACTACTCTCCTAGAAGATACTGAGAACAACCTCTTTATGAGTGTTGCCAGCCTCTGGGAAATTGCGATTAAAATCGGCAAAGGTAAGCTGAATCTAGGCATTGAATTTCATGAATTGGAAATGATTTTAAATCAACTCAATATCCAAATTATTCCCATTCTATTTAGCGATCTCAATATTCATCTCACATTGCCGTCTCACCATTCTGATCCGTTCGACAGAATCATCATTTCCCAATCGATTAACCAAAATTTAATTCTCATGAGTGCCGATTCAGAATTTAGTGCCTATCCGATACAGAATATCTGGTCAGAGCTTTGATCCTTCCAGGCACTGCGTTGGAATGCGATCGCTAACGCTGGCTAAACTGGGTGAGCTATGATGTATTTTCCAGGTAGTATTGAAATGCAACTTCAAAGTCAAGCAAAAATTGCACACATTATTGTAGAGACGTGACCGTGGAGCGTCTCTACGGTTGTTGCATGACACTGGTTGCGCCTCAATGCAAATTTCCTATTTTCCTCAAATAATATAAAATTATTAATATAAATATTAAGAAATATGTCATAAGTATCTATGCCAAGCGATCGCGTCATCGTCATCGGTGCAGGAATCGGTGGACTCACCGCTGGGGCTTTATTAGCTCATAGAGGTTACAGTGTGTTAATTTTGGATCAAGCGCTGGTACCCGGAGGTTGTGCTTCTACCTTCAAACGCAAAGGATTTACCTTTGATGTGGGAGCAACTCAAGTAGCAGGGTTGGAACCAGGAGGTATTCACCACCGTATTTTCTCAGAATTAGAAATCGAGCTTCCCGAAGCGGCACCTTGCGATCCCGCTTGTGCGGTGTATCTTCCGGGGGAGAAAACACCGATAAACGTTTGGCGTGATTTAGAAAAATGGCAAGAGGAACGGCAACGGCAGTTTCCTGGTAGTGAACCATTCTGGCAATTAATGGCAGCTTTATTTAAAGCTAGTTGGAAATTTCAAGGACGCGATCCGGTGCTACCACCCCGTAATATTTGGGATTTGTGGCAGTTGACTAAGGCGGTTCGCTCTGGTACATTAATTACCGTGCCTTACACTTTGTTTACAGTGGGCGATGCTTTGCGAGCTTATAAATTAGGAAGCGATCGCCGTTTAAGGACTTTTTTGGATTTGCAATTAAAGCTGTATTCTCAGGTGAATGCAGAAGAGACAGCATTACTTTACGCAGCGACAGCATTGAGTGTATCACAACTACCCCAAGGATTATTTCATCTTCAAGGTAGTATGCAAGTATTGAGCGATCGCTTAGTTTCAGCTTTAGAAAGAGACGGTGGTAAGTTGTTGATGCGCCATACCGTAGAACATATCGAAGTAAAGCATAAGAAAGCTGTGGCAGCCGTCATCAAAAATCAGAAAACTGGCGAAGTCTGGACAGAACCAGCCAACCATATAGTTGCAAATGTCACCGTACAGAACTTAGTGCAACTATTAGGTGAAAAAGCTCCTCGCGGGTATAAAAAGCGAACAGAAAAACTACCACCTGCATCTGGTGCATTTGTAGTTTATTTAGGTGTAGACGAAAGCGCGATTCCTTCAGGATGCCCGCCCCATCTCCAATTTATGTATAATGCTAATGGTGAGATTGGGGAGAATAATTCGTTATTTGTTTCCGTTAGTCATCCGGGAGATGGTCGGGCACCCTCAGGTAAAGCAACAATTATTGCCTCATCCTTTGTCGATCCGTTACCGTGGTGGGAAACTGAGGATTATGAAGGCTTAAAACAAAAGTATACAGAAGAGGCGATCGCTCGTCTTTCACAATTCTTCTACCTGAAACCAGAAACGATAATTCATGTAGAAGCTGCAACACCGCGCACCTTTGCTAATTATACAGCACGCGATCGGGGTATTGTCGGCGGTATTGGTCAAAGAATATCCACTTTCGGTCCCTTTGGTTTCGCCAATCGGACACCAATCAAGAATTTATGGTTAGTGGGAGACTCTACCCATCCTGGGGAAGGTACTGCTGGGGTGAGTTACTCAGCGCTGACTGTAGTTAAGCAAATTGAAGCTCATAAGTAGAAGACATTAGACAAACGTCGTGAAAAACAATGTAGAGACGTAGCAGTGCTACGTCTAATCAAGGGTTTCGGGCAACGCATAATTAATTTTAGGAGATGTCTATTGATGTCCGTTAAATTAACATTAATAAAAATACCACAACCATCGTAAAGACGTTCCAGTGGAACGTCTCTACAAAATCTGAACCAGGTATCAAGACGTTCCAGTGCAACGTCTCTACAAAATCCGTTAGATTCTATTTTTTATCGCCAATCGGATTGATTTCTCCGACAAATTTTAACAAGTCAACCATTGTAAATGTACCCGGATTTTGAGCAGGTAGTATCGGCTTCCAATCTGGGCAACGCGCTAAATACGAACTGCTATCTCCTTCTAGAAGACCAACAAACACCTCTGCAAGAATGCGACTTCCGACTTGACCCAAGCGCTTTCCTTGACCTTGGACTTGCGCTTCCTTGAGGATATAATACCAGAGTGGTGACTCAATATGAAAGTTATGCTTGACGGCAACTGCTCCATCAGCTCCTGTGGAGATTTCAGCCTTACTCAACGGTTGGAATTTCATAA
>CASBQA010000268.1 GCA_949127635.1 Nostocales cyanobacterium PMM_0069
CATCCCCTCCTCTTCCCATCCCCCCAACTTCTGGCTTTCCAAAATATGTTCAGTAGCAGTGAGCTTAATTGCTTTGCTCACGCTGATTGAATATCTGTTCGGCTGGAATTTTGGTATTGATGAACTGCTCTTGCGTAACTCATCGCCTGTGACAATATTTTATCCTGGGCGAATGGGGTTAAACACGGCATTGAATTTTGCCCTGGTTGGCAGAGCTATAGAACAAAAAACCTGCCGTAGCTTTTGGTATGCTCAAATTCTTACCCTGATAGCTGCTTTGATTTCTTTACAGGCTATCATCGGCTATGGCTACAACGTTAAAGTGCTTTACGGTATTGCTCCTTACACAGTGTCTATGGGGTTACTTACGGGAGTGACCTTTATAGTCCTCTGTGCGGGCATTCTTTGGACTCATCCAGAGCAAGGGGTGATGCGGGTAGTAACAAGTGATACTGACGGTGGCTTGCTTGCGAGGCGTTTATTGTTTGCAGCGATCGCACTTCCTTGTGTGCTAGGCTGGTTTATCGTTGAAGGTCAACGTCAAAAACAGTATGATGCGGCGTTTGCAGTGTCAATGTTTGCCATCATTGTTATTGTCAGTTTCGTCGTTTTGATTTGGCAAAGTGCAGCGTTAATTGAACAGCTCAGTCAAGAACGCGATCGCGCAATCGAAGCGTTGAAAGACAACGAACAAAAATTGAGCAGTTTTGTAGATGCTAACGTCATCGGCATTCTTTTTGGCGACATTTACGGTGGTATCTTCAACGCAAATGAGGAGTTTTTGCGGATTATCGGCTACACCCGTGAGGATTTAGTCGCCGGGAAGATAGACTGGATTGATATTACACCACCAGAATATCTGTATTTGGATGAAATTGCGATCGCCGAGGCAAAATTAACTGGTGGTTGTACCCCTTATGAAAAAGAATACATTCGTCGGGATAATAGTCGCGTTCCGGTTTTAATTGGTTACACTTTGCTGGGAGAAAAACGCGAACAGTCAGTAGCCTTTATTTTAGACTTGAGCGATCGCACTCTTGCAGAAGCCGCATTACGTCGCAGTGAAGAAAGATTTCGCTTGGCTATTGATAATATTCCTGATGTGTTTGGTATATATGATGCCGAATTGCGATTGGAGTTTGTCAACACTGCGGGTTTGCAACGCACTAATAAATCATTAGAGGAAGTTCTCGGACACACTGACGAGGAAATCTTTCCACCGGAAATTACAAACGCTTATTTACCAACTTTAAAAAAAGCACAAGAAACGCGCACCTTACAAACCGTAGAAGCCACTATAAATTTACCTGATTATGGAACTTCTACTACACTCATCAAATATGTACCAATCCTCGATGAGAAAGGTGAAATTTACCAGATTCTCGGCGTGACTGACGATATTACCGTCCGCAAGCGTGCCGAAGAAGTTCTGCAAAATCAGCAAAAATGGCTAGAAGATGCTGTAAACTTAATGCCAACACCTTTGCTGTTTATCGAACCAAAAACTGCACGGGTAACTTTTGCCAATCGCGCTGCTGACGAATTAGCTGGAGGTAAATTTCCTTTAGCTCAATGCGTGGAAGATTATTACACAACTTATTACAGCACAGATGGGGCAGGAAATCCCATTCACAGCGAACAAGCACCTGGGGTAAGAGTTGCTCGTGGCGAACGTCTCAATGGGGTAGAGGTGAACTGGCACACGCCTAAAGGAATCCGTTCTCTGCTAATATATGCAGATACTCTACCAGCTATGCACGGTCTTGAAGCTACCTGCGTTTTGACATTTCAAGATATTAGCAACCTCAAACAAGTAGAAAAAGCACTCTCATTAGGTTACAAAAGGCTTCAACTTTTATTTGACACAGCAAGCGATTTACTATCGAGCCAAGAACCACTAACATTGCTTAATAGCTTATTCCAAAAACTTGCCGAGCAAATTGGTTTAGATGCTTATTTTAACTATTTAATTCCAGAAAACCAGTTAGTTTTGCAGCTAAGTTCGTATAGTGGTATTTCTGAAGAACTTGCCAAAGACATTGAATGGTTAGAGTTTGGGCAAGCTGTGTGCGGTACAGTTGCAATGGAATGCCGTGCAATTGCTTTAGAGAATGTGCAACAATCAACAGATGTGAAAACAGAACTGATTCGCTCTGTTGGCATTACCGCGTATTATAGTTATCCGTTGATAGCGCGGGGACAAGTTTTAGGTACACTATCCTTTGCTAGTCGTAGCAAAAATAGCTTTACCCAAAATGAAATTGGGATGATGCAAGCGGTTTGTGATCAGATAGCGATCGCAATGGAAAGAGCAAGCTTAATCACTTCTTTGCAAGAGCAAACTCTTCAGTTGACAGAAGCAAATCGGATGAAAGATGAGTTTCTCGCAATATTATCCCATGAATTGCGATCGCCTCTCAATGCCATTCTCGGTTGGGCACAGATGCTGCGTTCTTCACGCAAACTCAGCGAAATTCAAATCGCTAAAGCTTTAGAGACAATTGAGCGCAACGCTAGAATACAAACACAACTAATTGAAGACTTGTTAAATATTTCGCGGATGATTAGAGGCAAATTGCGTCTCAATGTCCGCAGTTGCGATTTAGTAGCGATTATTGAATCTGCACTCGATTCTTTACGTCTAGCGGCTGATGTAAAAGAAATTCACATCGAAACTTCAATTGATCGAAATACTGAATTAATTCTTGGCGATTCTGGACGCTTGCAGCAAATTATTTGGAATCTACTATCCAACGCAATTAAGTTTACACCCCAAGGCGGGCGCGTGCAAGTCGATTTGCAAGGAATTAATTCTCATGTGGAAATTACGGTGAGCGACACAGGCATTGGTATCAAACCTGAATTTATGCCTTACATCTTCGATCGCTTTCGTCAAGCAGATAGTTCCAGCACCAGAACCCACGGCGGATTAGGATTGGGATTATCAATCGTGCGTCATTTAGTAGAACTACATGGTGGTACTGTTTATGCAGAAAGTGCCGGTGAGGGCAAAGGTGCAAAATTCACTCTTATGCTGCCACTACTTAACGTCAAATTGGGACAAACAAACAAAATAACTTTCTAAAGTTAAGTTTTTTAACTAATTTCAGAATAATGCCAAAGATCCAGTTTTTATTATCACAAAAATTTATATTTCGCTAATTATATTATGTCCGTTTAATTAACAGTAATAAAAACCTTCCTACGGTCGTAGAGACGTTCCTTTCGTAACGTCTAAACAAAAGTAAGTAATAAGCCTAACATCATATTATCTCATGTCCAATGTTAGGACACATTCGTAGAGACGTTCCGCCGGAACGTCTTTACATGGAGATAAATCAGGTTTTTTCGATACGATGCATGAATACTGAAGATTTTAGATACTAAGCGATGAATTCGTCAAATATTTTTTACGTATGTCTAGAGTCATGCAGATAACTCAGGGTGCATATACTTATGCAAATCAAACCTATTAAATAAATAGTGTTTTAATTGAAGTATTTACTATGATAAACACATTAGCAACAACAACCCTTGAATCGCAATACCCCAATAATGCTAATTCTAAAATAAAACAAGTAGATTTTTTACAAAAAGTAATTGAAGGTTTACAAGATGGTATCTTAATCTTGACCGAGATAGGAGAAATCATTCATGCTAATGCATCGGCAATAAGCATTTGTGGTCAAATCAGTCAAGGCATTTCTCAGGCTAACTTTGTACCACCAGCAATTTGGGATCATTGCAAATCGTTAATAGATAGGAGTTTATTTCCCAATCAACACATCATTCTCTCTGATGAGATTGTGTTAAATAAGTTTAATATTTTTCGCTTGCGGGTAAGATGGCTAGATGTAGATCCGTTACAACGTCCTTGCTTGTTGGTGACAATCGAAAATAAATGCGAGACATTAAAAAATGTAGCGATCGCTGAAGTCAAAAAATACAACTTAACACCACGAGAGGCTGAAATTTGGCTTCTTTATCGCTTCAACTACAGCTATAAAGAAATTGCCTTCCAGCTTTACATTAGCCTGAATACCGTCAAAAAGCACATGAAAAACATTCACGCCAAGCGACAAGCGAATATTGACACCGAAAACGAAGAAAAATCAACAATCAGAATTGATTAGTGAAATGCAATTATTAACTATTTTGTTAATAATTTCATCAATCAATTAAGATTGATATACTTACAATGCCGAAAAAATAACTCTACACTTGTACCATTTCACTAAAAGTACGGCATTTCCTGCTTTATCAAACTTTCAAGCGATATTGCTGCGGACAAGTTAATGCCTTTGCCCTTCAATCGACTGCTTTATGGTGCATCCCCAACTTATTCAGGCTAAATTAATTATGCGTTGCCCGAAACCATTTTAGAGACGTAGCATTGCTACGTCTCTACGTCTTTTCTGCCAGATGTCTGTTCTATGTGAGGTTGCGCTTTATTGCCCTGCCCCACTAATTATCCGGACTTGATATTAAAGGATTAAGCAGCCGCTAAACCATTATGCTTAAGTAGAGCTGCTGTACTCGGTTCGCGTCCCCGGAACGATTTAAATACCTCCATCGGATGTTTGCTACCACCAAGAGCGAGTACTGTATCGCGGTAGCGTTTCCCTGTAGCTTTAATAATTTGCTCATCTTCGATGCCAGCTTCTTCAAAAGCGGCAAAAGCGTCTGCACTAAGGACTTCTGCCCACTTATAGCTGTAATAACCAGCCGCATATCCACCAGCAAAGATGTGTCCAAAAGCGCATAAAAATGCGTCTTCGGGGAGTGGTGGCAAAACAGTTGTGGTTTTGGCAAGGCGATCGCGTACATGTTTAGCAGTTTCATTCCCACCTGGACGATAGCGGTAATGTAATTCCAAATCCAACATGCTCAAGTGCAGTTGTCTGAGCATAGCACTGCCACTCATATAATTCTTTGCTGCCAACAGCTTTTGATAATAATGCTCTGGTAGCGTCTCACCAGTTTGGTAATGCTTTGCCATGCCAAACAAAGTTGGTCTTTCATAACACCAGTTTTCCATAAACTGGCTAGGTAATTCCACCGCGTCCCATTCTACATTATTAATGCCTGCGGCACTGCTGTAATCTACCTTCGTCAGCATGTGCTGCAAGCCATGACCGAATTCGTGAAACAAAGTTTCTACTTCATTAAAAGTCATCAAACTCGGCTTGCCATCGATAGGGGGAGTTTGATTGCATACCAAATAGGCTACAGGTAAACGAGTATGAGTTACCCCTTGAGCTTTGATTTTCCCACGATTGATGCAGGTATCCATCCAAGCACCACCGCGCTTTTCTGCGGGACGGCTGTAAGCATCTAAATAGAAGTAAGCGATCGCACTACCTGTCTCATCAGCTATTTGGAAATAACGTACATCTTCATGCCATACTGGAGCTTGTCCATCGGCAGGAGTGACAGTCACGCCAAATAACCGTTTCACCAAGCCAAATAAACCATCTAACACTTGGGGAAGCGCAAAGTAAGGACGTAATTCTTCAGCGGTGAAAGCGAATTTTTCTTCTCGTTGACGTTCAGCCCAAAAGCTGATATCCCAATGCTTCAAACCATTAGCTTCTGCTGCACCCTTTTTTGCTGCAAAAGCTTTGAGTTCTTCTAAGTCTTTAAGAGCAGCATCGTAACTTGCACGACGTAATTCTTCCAAAAGCGCTTCTGCTGCTTCAACATTCGGAGCCATTTTGCTAGCTAAACTCAACTCAGCGAAAGTTTTAAAGCCGAGTAAATTTGCTAGTTCTTGACGCAACTGTAAAGCACGTTCAATTAACGGGTTGTTATCCAACTCCCCAGAGGAAGCACGAGTGATAAAAGCTTTGTAAAGCTGTTCTCGCAAATCGCGGCGGTTGCTATGCTGCATAAAAGGACTATAACTCGGAAAGTCCAAAGTGATGCGCCAAGGACCGTTTTCGGGTGTGGCGTTTTTTGCACCTTCAGAGCGTGCAGCTTGTGCGGCAAGACTTAGTAAACTGGGGGGTAAGCCGTCAGTTTCTGCTTTAGTTGTCAAAGTCAAACTAAAGGCTTTGGTAGCATCGAGTACATGGTTAGAAAACTTGGTAGAAAGTTCCGCTAACTCCATCTGAATAGCGTTGAAACGCTCTTTAGCTTCACCTTGCAACCCAACACCGGAAAGTTCTGCATCTCGAATTGCGGCTTCGATGATGCGCTGTTGAGCAGAATCTAAAGTTGCCCAAGTATCACTTTGCCGCAGTGTTTTAAAAGCATTGTAGATAACTTGACTTTGACCGAGCTTGTTGACAAACTGCACCACATCTGGCTGAACAGTTTCATAAGCTTCGCGCAATTCTGGGCTATTCTTTACGCCCATTAAATGGCTGACTATGCCCCAACTCCAATTTAGGCGTTCTGTTAAATCTTCTAAAGGTTCTACTAAACCGCTCCAATTTGGTTCTATTTTAGTTTCTAAACTGGCAAATTCTGTGTCTAATTCTGCCAGCAGTTGCTTGAAGGCTGGGACTACCTGTTCTGGGGAAATATTTACAAAAGGAGGTAAACCGTAGCCTTTGAGTAAGGGATTTTGAGAAATAGTGAGGTTTGCACTCATGGTTTTGTGTGAGTCGCTAGTTGATAACGGCGATTTTTATCTATATCTTCTAATGTAGCGATCAGTCAATCAGTGGACAATGCTAGACAGTTATCGTAACGACGGTTACTTGTAGTGCGATTCGTTGATTAGTGAATCACGGTTTTAGTCCGTACATAACTAATCCAGTCTGACAGCAGATTACTGTCACTAAGGACTGAACTCTCAGACTGATGGAGGTGAAAGCCCTCTCCGCAAGATTCATGCGTGACTCCTTATCTGACCACACCGAGTAAGCTCGATTCTTACAGAGTGAAGCTGGTAACAGGGCACAATCAGACATTCGTTATGGGATGACACTGGTGCTAACAGGGAGTTCCTACGGTGAAAAAGAGCCTAGAAAAGTGACCCAACCCGAAGCGAGGCATAACTCAAAACCTCGACTTTATCAGAGCAAGTCCCGCAGCGTGATTACATGTACAGCTGCAAGAATCAGGGGATTCTGATGGTCAAAATGGCTACACCTAATGGAACAATTAATCGTCTGAGGGAACGAATAAAAACGAGTCAAAGGTCTTGGGACAGTCGAATCCCAGGTAGGTAAGACGAGATACGGAACCCCTTTGATTCGGGTAGGACACGGCGTAATTGCTGTGAGGTATTCAAAAAAACATCTAACGGAGTAGAGCATGATTAGGCACAGTGACAACACTAGTGAATCTTGGAGAAATCTAAAAAAAGAAGAAATTTCGGAAGGATTTATTTCGCCTGCAATGTAGGGTGTTTAAAGCTATTCGGGCAGGAGACAAGCGGAAAGCTTTGT
The DNA here is from genome assembly GCA_949127635.1 of Nostocales cyanobacterium PMM_0069. GTDB lineage: Bacteria > Cyanobacteriota > Cyanobacteriia > Cyanobacteriales > Nostocaceae > Hassallia. The sequence goes on from CASBQA010000268.1 coordinate 7,398, forward strand.
CACTTCAGAAGCTTATTTTGAAATCCAAAGCAGCTAGATTTTTAGCGATTCGCCAAGTATCTCAGCTAAAAGAATCAGCCACAAAGCTGATTGAAAAAGCGTTTCCATCTGTTTCTTACTCCGAAAACAAACACGTCAACGTGAAAGGTGGG
>CASBQA010000269.1 GCA_949127635.1 Nostocales cyanobacterium PMM_0069
ATATGAGCTAGTGGAATGAAAACTTAAAAAAAAGAATATTTGGCGATCGCTTAACGCTCCACACGGCTTAAATAACACTCTTATGGGATGTTCAAATATTCTCCGTGGGAAATGTAGCTCTATTGAATAAGCGATCGCACTCAATAAAAAACAGCCTATTTAATCATCAGCCAAGATGTGCAAAGCACAAATAGACAATTATTGCAGTACTAGCCACCCCAAACTTTCTGCAAAACTGTATTGGGTGAAATATCAGCAATTCTACCGTTAGGAGATTTGATTGCCAAGAATTTATCACTTTTAGGTAACAACTTGGCTGGTTCTGTGTCACCAAATAAAGCAATAGTATAAGTTTGTACTGCCACACTCAAGTGCATCGCCGCACTGTCGGTACACAACATCAAATTTGCCCCGCCAATCATGGCGGCTAACTTGCCGATATTATCTGGGGAAGTCATTTTAACATCTTTCAAAGACAACTCAAGGGATTGTACCAATTGATCTTCTGCTTCTTTGACTACTACCACAGGCATCTCTGGTTGCTTGGTGCGGAAATTTTGAATAATTTGCAGCCAACTTTCCACAGGATAAACTTGATCTGTGCCTTTGCTTTGGGCTGACTGACTAGAAGCAGCAGAAATCAAGATGTAACCTGTTTCATGCACACCTAAACGTTTTTGTTCTTTTTCTGCCCAATCAATATCGGTTAAAGGTATATTGACCGTTAAATCTGGGCAAGTAGATTGAATGCCCAAACCTGTGAGGAGGTCATGATACATTTGTGCAGTGTACTGCGATTGTTTAAGAGGTACTGGGTTGGTTAAAAAAACAGAGCCTTTACCTTGGTAGCCTATGCGCGTGGGGATTCCCGTCAACCAAAGTAAAAAACGAACCGACCAGCTTTGTCCTAAATAAATTGCAACATCGTACTCGCGATCGCGAATCATACCCACCAAGTTACCCCAATCTGCTAAACTGTTGCGGTCTTGGAAATCAAATGCCACTACCTGGTCAACTGACTTGCTTACCCGGTAGGCAGCTTTTGATCGGGGTTCGGTAATAACGTCTATGTTAGCTGAAGGTAATGAGCGCTTCAGGTCATCTAGAGTCGGAAAGAAGAGAATTTGCTCACCAATTCCGCCGGGAACAAGGGCTACTATTCGCATAAGATTTATTTACACTTACTCGCTACTTATTTGAAATTGTCAGTTGTTGGTTGTCAGTTGTCAGTTGTCAGTTGTTAGTTGACGTTTAATAGTTATCAACTATCTACCATCGACTATCGACTATCCACTAACAAGCATCCACTAACAACTTACCAGTACCTAGATTGAGGAAAACTGTGCATTTACTAATTCCAGCTGCGGGGATGGGACGAAGAATGGGAAGCGATCGCAATAAACTTTTGTTACTCGTGCGATCGCAACCGATAATTAGTTGGACTCTCAAAGCCGCTGAAGCCGCATGTTTAATCAGTTGGATCGGGATTATTGCGAATCCTACCGACTGGCAAGACCTCCAGACAATTATCCAACAAGAAAAATTAACTAAACCTGTGGAATTGATCGAAGGCGGATCTACACGCCAAGAATCAGTTTACAATGGTTTACTTGCATTACCATCTGCCGCAGAGCAAGTGTTGATTCACGATGGTGCCAGATGTCTTGCGACACCTGATTTATTTGATGCTTGTGCTTTATCGATTCAGCATTATTCTGGTTTGATCGCCGCCATCCCTGTCAAGGATACTATCAAAGTTGTCGATGAAGATGGCATAATTCAAAGTACTCCTGACCGACGGCGACTGTATGCCGCACAAACTCCCCAAGGTTTTGATGTTAAGTTGTTGAAACAATGCCACGAAACGGGAATCCGTCAGGGTTGGGAAGTAACTGACGATGCGGCTTTGTTTGAAAAGTGCGGCTACAACGTCGCAATTGTCCAAGGGGAAGAAACCAATTTGAAAGTGACTACCCCACAAGATTTAGCGATCGCCGAATTCATCCTCACAGCTAGACAGCAGAGGGAAAAGGAAAATTTTTCAGTTTGACGTTTGTGTAAAATAGTGATATGATCCCACACACTTATTATTGTGTAAGTGTGAATCAGCATAACAGATAACAATCGATAATTTTAGTAAAGTATTTGGTGATTTAGTCTAATTCTGTGACTAATGACTCTTGACCAATGACTGTTGACCAATGATTAATGATTACAGCCACAGCGAACAAGATAGAAGCGATTCTCTATTTAAAAGGTAAACCCTTATCCCTCGGTGAAATCGCCGAGTATGCCGCGTGCGATCGCGCTACTGTTGAGGAATGCATAATTGAATTAATCGATAACTATGCCCACAGAGATGGCGCTTTAGAAGTTGTAGAAACTCCAGCAGGTTACTGTCTGCAACTGCGGTCAGATTATCATGAATTAGTCCAAACCATGATACCAGTGGAATTGGGTTTAGGGGCATTGCGAACTTTAGCAGCGATCGCTCTTAATAGCCCGATTCTTCAAAGCGATTTGATTAACCTGCGCGGCTCAGGAGTATATCAACACGTTCCCGAACTAGTCGAACTCGGTTTTGTCCGAAAACGCCGAGATAATGAATCTCGGTCTTATTCGCTACAAATAACACCGAAATTTCATCAGTATTTCCAAATTGAGCAACTTCCCGAACCATTCGACCGCAGCCAAGAAGAACGACAACTAGAACTAGACTTGAAAACTGAACCAGAACCAGAACCACAATAAATAAATTCCAAAAAAGCCAATAACATCAGTCTCAGGGCTGATGTTAAAGTGTCAAAGGTTGTACTAGGGATAAGTTACCGCCTAATACTTGTGGGGAATGCATTACCCTGGTTGAATGGTTTAAAGTAGAAATAGCAACTCAGCTAGCATAACTGCCAATGGTGTTTAATCCTAACTTTTTAAATGACAACTCTGAGGAACACCCTAATCAGCTTGTTTCCGACAACTCTGACGAATACCCCAATCAGTTACTCAAATATCTACAGCACCAGTCTCCAGAAGTTTTAGCCCGTGTCGCGCAGTCCGTCAGCCCGGAAATTAAACAAATAATTTCCCAAAACGTTCAAGGGCTTGTGGGAATGCTTCCAGCGGAAAATTTCCATGTGCAAATTACAACAGACCGCGAAAATTTAGCTGGTCTTTTAGGATCGGCAATGATGACGGGGTATTTCTTGCGCCAGATGGAACAGCGGATGCAGTTAGAAAATTTGAGTAATAATCAATAGTGAGTGGTTAGTGGTTAGTGGTTAGTGGTTAGTGGATAGTGGTTAGTGGATAGTAGAACAACTAACAACCACCAACTAACAACTAACAACCACCAACTAACAGCCAACAGACTATTTCTCAGGATAAGCCCCAGACAATACTTTGAGGGTTTGAATTTTCCCGTTGCGATTGACTTCCATCTCTAGGATGTCTCCAACCGAACTGGACTCTACCACCTTCTGTACCTGAGCCGCTGTTTTGACTGGTTTACCGTTAAGTTTTTGAATCAAGTCTCCAGGAAGCAGTCCTCCCTTTTGTGCCGGTGATTTTTCCAGAACCCCTTTAACCACAACACCGCTGTCCTGCTTAATGTTCAGATTACTTTCTTGATTAATCTGCTGTTTTTTGGTAGGAGAAAGGTCTACCATTTCAATCCCCAAAAAAGGATGTTCAGCACGTCCCTTGGTAAACAATTCCGACGCGATGCGGGCAGCGGTTTCGATGGGAATCGCAAAACCGAGTCCTTGAGCATCGGCGCGGATGGCAGTGTTAACACCAATCACCTCACCTTGGGCATTTAACAAAGGTCCGCCGGAGTTACCTGGATTAATCGCCGCATCAGTTTGGATAAAACTGACTCGCTTATCGGGGATACCGACTTGAACACTAGTGCGATCGGTTGCGCTGATGATGCCAATAGTGACAGTATTATCTAAACCGAGAGGATTGCCGATCGCGATCGCCCATTGTCCCGGTATTAAGTTTTGTGAATTACCCAGCTTGACAGTTGGCAATTTTTCAGCATTAATTTTTACTACTGCCACATCTGTAACCGGATCGACTCCCGCCACCTTACCCTCAAAAGTCCGACCATCTTTGAGAGTTACTAATACTGTGTCTGTATCTGCTACCACATGAGCATTAGTTAGCAATTCACCATCTTGACTCAAAATAAATCCTGACCCCGTACCGCGTTCAATCCTTTCTTGGGGAACTGGTTGTTCATCCTCCCCAAAAAATCGCCGCAAAAGCGGATTTTTTAAAGCGTCAGAAATCGGATTGGCAACTTTGCGAGTTGCATTAATTCGTACCACCGCAGGTCCAGTTTTTTGTACAGCAGTGGCAATAAAATTTACATTATCACCGCCAGTAGCACCAATCATTCCCCCAACGGGATTAGGTGCTACAGTTTGTGGAGGCAAAGCCACTGTCACAGCTTTTAAATCTTGAAACGGGCGACTTTGTGGCAGGATAAAGCGACCACCTAACAATCCTGCACCACCACCGATCGCCAATAAGGACAGATAAAGGGCTAGTTTTTTTACGGTTAAATTCATAATTTTTACTTTCATAGACAGCAATGCAGATGCTAACTTTTAAGTTTAGTCAAGCTAGAGGCTAGTTAACAGATGCTCGACAGCCTAATTTGACACTATTCCCCATAAAGTTTCGGATTTTATGGGGAGTTGTTAGTTGTTAGTAGTTAGTGGTTAGGTTAGTGATATTTTCCTAGTTCCCAGTCCCCAGTCCCCAGTCTGTACATGACTTTTCCCTTTCGTCAACAGTTTCTGTGTTTCCTACTCAGCATCCTTGGGCTAATGTCCACAATCCCATCAAAAAGCGCGATCGCTTCAGTTCCAGGTTGTCCTACTCCAGCCCTTGAACGTTTCCAACGCCATAAAGTTGCTTCTGGGGAAACTTTAGAAAGCATAGCCCAGCGCTACAATCTCACACCAACAACCATTATCGGTATGAATCCGGATTTGCGAAACCGCACCGTAGCCGTAGGTAGTGAAATTTTAATTCCTCCCTACGATGGAATTGTCGTGGAAGTGCCTCGCGGACAAACTTGGCGAGAAGTAGCAGCAAAGTATAAAATCCGTGCTGACGCGCTATTTGAGATTAATGGTTGTGAAAAAGATCCGAGAGTCGTGTTTGTACCTCAAGGGAATTCAGCGCGGAGTCGTCGAGTAAGTGATTCCACCACAGCTAGTACTCCAGTTAAACTCACCGGATACCCTTTGCCACAAGTTACAACAGTGGCATTACCTTATGGTTGGCAGATTAATCCTTCGACAAATGAAGTTTTCTTTCACAGTGGTGTAGATTTGTTAGCAGCCGTGGGAACTTCTGTGCAAGCGATCGCACCAGGAACCGTAGTCTTTGCTGGCAATCAAGGCACTTACGGCAACTTAGTAATAATTAATCACGCCGGCAAATTACAAAGCCGCTACGCTCATCTAAAAGATATCAAAGTTTCCGTCGGTCAGCAAGTAAAACAAAAAGACGAAATAGGAACCGTAGGGACAACCGGAAAACCTACCTCCACCCAACCCCACCTTCATTTTGAAATACGTTCCAGTTCAGACTTAGGTTGGGTAGCCAAAGATCCAAAACAGTACATGCAGCGTTGACACGCAAAAATTTCCTCCGCGTTCCTTTGCGAATTCCTCCGCGTTCCTTTGCGTTAAAAAAAGTTAATCACTTCCGTAGATTTAACTACATGCATCCCCGCCGCTCCAAACCTTTCAAACGCCGCATCAGCCTGCTCTGTATAATCTACCACACCGTCCACAACAACCGACGAAGTACAATCTTCCAGCAGATAGATTTTTCTCGTAAGCGTAGCATCTATCTGCTGAATTTCTGTTAACAAATCATCAATAGTCCAAGCAACGCAGTGACTCTTAGCTTGTCCGGCAATGATGACAGCATCATATTCTAAAAGTTGTTGAATTAAACGTTTATTCTTTTGAGCAATTGGATTTTTATCAACACCTTCTAAAACCTCTGGACGTAGCACAGAGTAATTTTCTGTTAAAGGATTATCACCTTTAATTTCAAATTGTGTTTGACTATTACGAGCTATACAGTGAAAAAATATCGCTTCCTCGACAGATGAAACCAAAGCATGACCAATACCACCTAACATAGAATGATAAAACCAAACTGTCAGCGGATATTTGCCATTTTCAGTTAATTGTTTAACGTAATGATAGGCATGTTTTTCTAAAAATTCATAATCATATCCCAGACTAAAAGCAACTGCGGGGTTAACTTTCCAAGTTCCTTTTTCAATGTCTGCCGGCGTGATGCTAGAAGCTGCGGGTGTAGGATGTTCACCTGCGGCATTCACCCAGAAAATAGGATGGAAAATTTGCATTGCTGTGTGAGTGTCCATCGTCGGTATGATTGTCGTAATTACGCCCAAATTGCGATAGATAAATTCACACAAGCGCCGATTATCCTCAACCGCACCAATACCAGATTTTCCGCCTACAAATAATTCAAAATCGGGAATGCAAAAGGTGTTTTGCACATCAATTAAAAGTAGACAAATGCGGGTTTTGTCTGTTGATGCTGATTTTATATTGTGTTCTTTAGCCCATGTTTGTGCTTCTGCTGCACGTTGTTGATAAGGTACGCGCCAAACTTCGCTCACTTTTTCGGGGTGAAAGTGTGAGGGAATGGGGAGTTTTGTTATTTGGGTATTCATAATTAATTCTTGTCCTTATTTTTGTCTAACTCCGCCATTAAATCTGCCACTGAACCACGTCGGACATTACCATGAGCATATTCATTCTCTGCTTGTGCGATTTCTTTTAATAATTCATCCCATCGCTGTTGTTTTAAAAGTTCTTCTGGTACTTCGAGAGTGATTTTTGCCACAATACCACCTAATAAGTGAGTTTTCTTTTCATCATTCTAGCCAGCTTTAATTGATGGTGGAGGCGATCGCTTCCAATCCCATTTGCCTCTGTGTATCCTTAATTCTTTATAATCTTTGCTAGCATGAGTAACAGTACAATATTTTTTACCTATGGTTAATAGTACTGACTTACTCGCAAACCTCTACAATGCGTTTAACCCCTTTGATCCCTTACCAGCAGGTGATCCAAAATATGTAGATTGTCAGGATGTGCGGGGAGATGCGGATATTTTGCAAGAATTGGGAAATCGGATGCAATTGGCAAATACAAATACTTGCCAATTGTATTCTGGTCATCGGGGTGCAGGGAAGTCTACAGAATTACTCAGATTAAAGAAGTATTTAGAAAATCGGCAATTTTATGTGGTCTATTTTGCGGCTGATGAAGAGGATATCGATTCTGAAGATGCCCAATATACAGATATTCTCCTCGCCTGTACCCGCCGTTTGCTCAAAGATTTAAAAGGAATTGCCAGTCCTCGTCCGATACTCGACTGGTTAAAAAGCCGTTGGGAAGATTTAAAAGATTTGGCGTTGACTCCCATAGAGTTTGAGAAGATGGCTGTAGAAGTGCAGCTTGCTCAATTCGCCAAGTTGACCGCAAATTTAAGAGCTGTTCCTGAATTACGCCAGAAAATTCGCCAAAAAATTGATCTTCACACCGTCACTTTAATTCAGGTGTTAAATGAGTTTCTAGTGGATGCAAAACAGCACTTACCTAATGGCTACAATAAACTGGCGGTAATTGTCGATAATTTAGACCGGATGGTGTTAGTCAAAGACGGAGAACGCACTAACTATGAGGAAGTCTTTTTAGACCGCAGCGAACAACTCCAAGCTTTAGATTGCCATTTGATTTACACTGTCCCCATTTCAATGGTCTATTCTGCAAGGGCAACAGACCTCAGAGATATCTACGGCGACCCCCAAATTTTGCCGATGATTATGGTAAACACTCTCAAGGGAGACATTTACCACCCAGGACTTAAGAAAGTTAAGGAAGTAATTAACAAGCGAGTGCGGCAAATTGAACCCGAACTATCACTAGAGAAGGAAATTTTTGACAGCCCCCAAACTTTAGACAGACTTTGTTTGATGAGTGGAGGTCATGTGAGGAATTTGCTATTGTTAACTCAAGATGCCATTGGACGCACTGAAGAGTTACCTGTTTCAGAAAAGGCGGTGCGACGATCAATTACTCAAGCCAGAGATACTTATCGTCGTGCTGTGGAAGATAATCAATGGGATCTGTTAGCGAAAGTCTCTTGTTCTAAGCGCATTATTAATGATGATTTGTATCGGAGTTTGATGTATAACCGTTGTCTTTTAGAATACCGCTATTTTGATGATGAGGGAGAGATGCAGCGTTGGTATGATATTCATCCATTGATTCAAGGAATTCCAGAATTTAAAGAAGCCGTAGCGAAACTTTCATGAACCCAAATTTAAGTGATTGGGATGATGATTTACCCCCAGAACCAGAAGAAGCTTATCAAGACTTGCTTCGCGCACTGAAGCGTAAATCAGGATTTGGTTTGTTTTTTGTGCAATGTACACCTGGGGAAGCAGACAAGTTTATTGTCAAACTTCCCCAGGAGATTCCCCAGAAGAAGATTGCAGTTTTGCGCTTTGTTGAGGCGATTGATAATTTATATCAGCCAGTAGCAGAGTTTATTAAAGACAAACAAATTGATATTTTATTAATTAAAGGTCTGGAATATTCTTTATATAAGTATGAAAAAAGAAGTTTTGGGGAAATTACAGAAGGTCAATTTAGCAATTTAACCAGTGTTCCGCATATTTTAAATCACTTAAACCAACAGCGGGAACGCTTTAGAGATGATTTTCCAATTAGATTTGTTTTTCTTTTGGGTTCATTTTCGATAAACTATTTTATTCATCGCGCCCCAGATTTTTTTGACTGGCGTTCTGGGGTATTTGAATTGCCCACAACACCAGAAGTTGTAGAGAAAGAATCAACTCGTTTACTAGATGAAGCCGACTATGAGGAATATTTGAAACTCAGCCAGGAACAAAAGATTGAGAAAGTCCTGGAAATTCAAGACCTTTTGAGAGAAAAACATCAAACAGAAAGTCGAAAGGCTAGCTTATTACGTGAATTGGGAAGGTTGTTAACTAGTGCTAAGGAATATGAAGCAGCGATCGCATCTTACGACAAAGCTATAGAAATTAAACCAGACTACCATTACGCTTGGAACAGCCGGGGTATTGCGCTGGGGAATTTAAAACGCTATGAGGATGCGATGGCATCTTATGACAAAGCTTTAGAAATTAAACCAGACTACCACTATGCTTGGTACAGCCGGGGTATTGCACTGGGAAAATTAGAACGTTACGAAGAAGAAATTGTCAGCTACGATAAAGCAATAGAAATCGAACCTAGCTTTTCTTCTGCTTGGTATAACCGTGGTATTGCCTTTAAAGATTTAGGCAGATGGGAGGAAGCTCTTGCTAGCTTGGGCAACGCCTTAAAGATTGAACCTGATTATGACTCTTCCTGGAACTGGCAAGGCAATGTTTTAGATAAATTAGGTCGATATGAAGAAGCAATAAGCTGTTACGACAGAGCCATAGTTATCAATCCTAACTATGATTATTCATGGTACAACCGTGCTAATGTACTGTGTAAATTGAAATCTTATGATGAAGCAGTAGCCTCTTACGATAAAGCTTTAGAAATTCAACCAGACGACCACGAAGCTTGGAAGAGGCGGGGTATTGCGCTGTTGAATTTAGGACGCTACGAGGACGCGATCGCATCTTACGATAAAGCTTTAGAAATTAAACCTGATTTCCACGAGGCTTGGGGATATCGAGGCTATGCTTTGTGTAACTTAGGTCGCTATGAAGAAGTGATCGCTAGCTTTGATAATTTGTATAACTTAGGTTGCTATGAAGAAGTGATCGCTAGCTTTGATAATTTGTATAACTTAGGTCGCTATGAAGAAGTGATCGCTAGCTTTGATAATTTGTATAACTTAGGTCGCTATGAAGAAGTGATCGCCAGCTTTGACAATTTGTATAATTTAGGTCGCTATGAAGAAGTGATCGCTAGCTTTGATAAAGTGTTAGAAATCAAACCCGATGACTACCAAACATGGAACAATCGAGGCTATTTATTACTTAAACCAGATTCCTCAGAAGGAATGACTGCCGTTTACGACAAAGCGCTAGAAATCGGGTTGCACCTACGAAATATCCATAATAATTTAGAACGCTATGAAGAAGCCCTTAGCAATTTCGACAAAGCCCTAGAACTTAAACCTGATTTGGCGCTAACCTGGGCAAACCGAAGTTTTGCCCTGTATTACTTAAATAAGTATCAAGAGGCGCTAACCAATTGTAATAAAGCTATTGACTTAATGCCTGACGACTATGTAGCTTGGTCTAATCAAGGCTTTGCGCTGATGAAACTAGAGCGTTTTGAAGAAGCTATTATCAGTTTCGACAAAGTGCTAAAACTTAAATCTGATAATCATAGCGCTTGCTACAATAAAGCTTGCTGTTATGCTTTACAGGGCAATGTCGAATTGGCACTTGAGAATCTGCAACAGGCTATCAATATGAGCCTTGAAGAATATCAACAAATGGCAAAAACTGACTCATATTTTGATGATATTCGTGGTGGTGACTGCTTTCAATCGTTGATTCAATAACACCTACCCGGCAATTAGTTTTATTAGTTTTGCGGAAGACTGGGAAACTGAGATTGACAACATAATTCATGTAGAAGAAACCGAAAGCACTTGCAGCCATGACGCTTTTTTGAATGGCTACGTACCAGAAGAAGAAAGACTTTATGACAATTGAAAATTAAACCCGATCGCCCTGATAAAAATTATGTCACAACTTAAAATTGACTATCCAGAAACTTTACCAGATGCCTTACAGCAAACGCGAGAACAGTTTGAACAAGAAGCAAAAATGGCAATGGCAGTTAAACTATTTGAAATGAAACGCATTTCTTCTGGTTTAGCTGCACAATTAGCAGGTATAGATAGGGTAACTTTTTTACTTAATTTACACCATTATGCTGTAGCAATGATTGATTTAACAGAAGAGGAACTTATATCTGATTTAGAGAATGCTTGAAACTAATATAATTGTTATCAACGTGAAACTATTATCAATTTTGCACTTCAACAAACTGGTGAAATAGATCCTTAAGTTTTATTTTGAGGTGGTGTGTGTTATTACCATTGCTGGATGGATGCAGACAAGCACCAGCAAAATAGCGTCAAATAAATACCCACTGTGAACTAATTCCTAACGCATCCCTCAAAAGAGATAGATAGGAGCCTAAACCCTGTTGTAAAATAGACATAGAAGGATTCGGGGGACCATATTACTGGTCATAAACGCCTATAGAGACTATCTTTGGTAATCTCCAAGGACTAAAATCCAGCCAGCTGAAGCAACTAGCTAGGCTGTATCACCAGCGCATACCAGGCGATCGCTTAACCACGCCTGAATTTTCCCAGCGACTGGCAGCAATTAGTACAGAAATCAATCAAGCCGTGTGTGCCTACCTCAATCGTCGCGGACAAGTCATCCGCGTAGGGGTAGGTTCACCGCGTCAAACGCAAATCCCACTACTGGAATTGCCCCGCTACGGTGCAGAACGACTCAGCGGCATTCGTTGCATCTCCACTCATCTGAAGTCAGAACCGCCAAATGAAGCGGCGCTGACATCGATGGCACTGCAACGCCTAGATGCCCTAGTTGTGCTAAATATAACCGGCACGGGATTTACAAAGCGGGGTGGTGGCGCTACTGGGTACGTCAAAGAAGCTTATTTAGCGCACCTGACGGCTCAAGAATCCCGCCTAGTGATCGCAAGTCCGGCTTCACTTACAGCATCGAGCAATATCCCATCTCCAAGTTGGAATATATCACCGCCCCTCAGCTTAGACGTGCTGACAGACAAGGATTTTCTTGACTTGGTGGAAGCACTAGAAGCAGACTTTGGGCGGGAATTTGTTGCTAAAGAAGTAGATGCCGATCGCGATAGCGTTTTGATTGTCGGTGTATTTACTGTTAATACCACACCCCAACAATTCCAAGATACATTAGTTGAATTGGCACGGTTGGTCGATACCGCCGGGGGAGACGTATTGCAGACAATGCAACAAAAGCGATCGCGCATTCATCCGCAAACAGTAGTCGGCGAAGGTAAAGTCCAAGAAATTGCCCTCACCGCTCAAACCATCGGCGCAAATCTCGTCGTTTTTGACCGCGACCTCTCACCCGCCCAAGTCCGTAACTTAGAATTACAAATTGGTGTCCGGGTAGTTGACCGCACCGAAGTTATTTTAGATATCTTTGCCCAACGCGCTCAGTCTCGTGCAGGTAAATTGCAAGTAGAACTGGCACAATTAGAATATATGCTGCCGCGACTTACAGGTAGAGGTCAGGCAATGTCTCGGTTGGGTGGTGGTATTGGTACTCGCGGTCCTGGTGAAACGAAACTAGAAACCGAACGCCGTGGTATTGGAAGGCGCATTTCCCGACTACAACAAGAAGTCAACCAACTGCAAGCGCATCGTTCCCGACTGCGACAAAAGCGACAACATCTTGAAGTTCCTTCAGTAGCTTTGGTTGGTTATACCAACGCTGGCAAGTCTACCTTGCTCAATGCCCTAACCAATGCGGAAATTTACACGGCTGACCAGCTATTTGCCACACTCGACCCGACTACACGTCGGTTAGTGATTCCCCATGCTGATACAGGTGAAACTCAGGAAATTCTGCTGACAGATACAGTCGGATTTATCCACGAACTGCCTGCATCATTAATGGATGCCTTCCGTGCCACTTTAGAGGAAGTTACAGAAGCTGATGCTTTACTGCATTTAGTAGATTTGTCACATCCAGCTTGGTTAAGTCATATTCGCGCCGTCAGAGACATTTTAGCAGCAATTCCAGTGACTCCAGGACCTGCGATCGTTGCTTTTAACAAAATAGATCAAGTGGATAGTGAAATCCTCGCTTTAGCTCAAGAAGAGTTTCCCTTAGCGGTGTTTATTTCCGCAAGCGATCGCCTGGGATTAGAAACTCTCCGTCAGCGTCTTGCTCTACTAATTGAATACGCCACTTCTCCTCGGTAAATACTGAAAATAATTTATTAAGTTTCAGTGGGCAGGCTAACTCTCCTAGTAGTTTTATCAGCAGCGATCGCATATTGCTTTTAGAAACTTAGCAAGACGACAGAGGTTTGGTTTTAAAGTAAGTCGCAATTAAAATTTAGGGTTGGAAGTGCATCAATACTTCTGACCCGATTTTTTTTATGGTTTAGCTGATTCACAACACCGTTACCCACGATTAATACTGGACTTTTTTAAAGAGGCAAAAAACTACGTAGGGCTTGCTGAAAAACTCAATAAAACGCGATAGGAGGATTAGTAAATTATTCAAGCAATGAGATTAGATAAATTTATATTATACTGCATCAATCAAAACATAATGTTCACTAATCA